>NZ_JBNNST010000008.1:0-216614 GCF_050278025.1 Peribacillus sp. NPDC097197
AGCATCTTTATCACCTCAAGTTTTAATACTTTTATTTTAAAATAAAAAAGACTGTAGGCAAAGTCGATTTTCATCGAGTTTGTCTACAGTCTGAAACATGATACATGTTCCATAATAGCTAGTCCCAAATAACCGTCTATTAGGAATGTCCTTGACAGAATCCTATATTTATAGTAAATTCAAAAGAAATTGAATAATCAAAACTCTTATCGAGAGAGGTAGAGGGAATGGCCCTATGACACCTCAGCAACCTTCATTTGTTTCAAACCAATGAAAAGGTGCTAATTCCACAAGTTTGTGTAACTTGGAAGATAAGAAGAATGACTCTATCCTACTTATTCAAGTCTTCTTCTTAAAGAAGACTTTTTTTATTTTATTTAACTAAAAGGAGCAGTGAAAAATTATGTACAAAACAGAAACCTATCTTGCTCAGCTTGGAAACCGCAGTGAAACGGCGACAGGAACGGTCAATCCGCCCGTTTACTTCTCGACGGCTTTCCGTCACGAAGGAATTGGTCAATCAACAGGATTCGACTATACACGAACAGGAAACCCTACACGCCAGCTATTGGAGCAATCGATCGCCAAACTAGAACATGGCGATCAAGGATATGCATGCAGTTCGGGAATGGCTGCCATTGCCACCATCCTTTCCTTATTCAAATCAGGGGATGCATGGATCAGTAGCGAAGATTTATATGGCGGTACATATCGTTTATTAGAGCATGGCTTTAAAAAATGGGGGCTACAATGCGAATATGTCAATACATGTTGCCTGGAGGATATTGAAAAAGCAATCACCCCTCAAACAAAGGCCATCTTTATTGAAACTCCCACAAACCCTCTTATGCAGCAAACGGACATTCCAGCCGTCGCCGCTCTTGCCAAACAATACAATTTACTATTGATTGTTGACAATACTTTTTACACGCCGATCATCCAACAGCCCCTCTTACTTGGTGCTGACATCGTGATTCACAGTGCAACGAAATATCTAGGTGGCCATAATGACGTGTTGGCCGGCTTGATTGTGGCAAAAGGCGCCGAGTTATGTGAGTCCCTTGCTTTCCACCATAATGGTATGGGTGCGGTCTTGAGCCCATTTGATTCGTGGCTGTTGATGCGCGGGATGAAAACCTTGGCACTGAGAATGGAACGTCATGAAAAGAACGCCAAGGTTATCGTTGATTATTTGACGGAACATGAAAGTGTAACGGATGTTCTCTATCCAGGTCGTGGCGGCATGATTTCATTCCGGGTCAATGATGA
The DNA here is from genome assembly GCF_050278025.1 of Peribacillus sp. NPDC097197. NCBI lineage: Bacteria > Bacillati > Bacillota > Bacilli > Caryophanales > Bacillaceae > Peribacillus > Peribacillus sp. NPDC097197. The sequence goes on from NZ_JBNNST010000008.1 coordinate 1,270, forward strand.
AGCGGTGGTCAACCCATTTCTACAGTCCCTTTCATTGATTTCATTTGCCGAAAGCCTTGGTGGCGTCGAAAGCTTCATCACGTATCCGGCGACACAGACACATGCCGATATGCCTCTTGAAGTTAGAACGGCAAATGGAGTTTGCAATCGACTCCTTCGATTCTCTGTCGGCATCGAGGACAGCGGAGATTTAATCGAAGACCTGCAGCAGGCATTTGCTCAAGTTAAAAAGGAGGCAATACGATGACAAACCAAGAATTCAGTTTTGAAACCAAATTACTACACAACCAACATAAATTCGATCCAACAACAGGTGGGGTGAGTGTTCCGATTCAGCATGCTTCCACCTTCCATCAAACCGACATTGATCAATTTGGCAAATACGATTACAGCCGGAGCGGGAATCCGACGCGAGAAGCACTGGAAGATATCATTGCGGAACTGGAAGAAGGCACGCGCGGATTCGCTTTTTCATCCGGGATGGCTGCCATTTCAACGGCTTTCCTCCTGCTTTCTGCCGGTGACCATATCGTCATCTCTGAAGATGTATACGGAGGCACATTCCGAATGGTAACAACCGTGCTGACCCGTTTTAACATCGAACATACCTTCGTGGATATGACGGATCTTGAAAGTGTAAAAGCGGCCATCCAGCCAAATACGCGAGCAATCTATATTGAAACGCCTTCCAATCCCTTGCTTAAAGTAACCGATATTAAAGCGGTATGTGATATCGCCAAAAGCATTGGCGCATTAAGCTTTGTAGACAATACATTCCTGACACCTGCCCTGCAAAGACCGTTAAACCTCGGGGCCGATATTGTCCTGCACAGTGCAACAAAATTTTTGTCTGGACATAGTGATGTCGTAGCAGGCCTTGCCGTCGTAAAAGACCCGGACCTTGCCGATAGACTTGGTTCCCTCCAAAACTCTTTTGGAGCGGTGCTCGGTGTTCAGGATGCCTGGCTTGTGATGAGAGGTCTGAAAACCCTATCCGTCCGGATGGAGCACTCTCAAAAAGGTGCTGAGAGAATTGCGGAATATTTAAAACAGCAACCGTTAGTGAAAAACGTGTATTACCCTGGTCTTTCCGACCACCCACAACACGGCATCCAGGAAAATCAAGCCAGGGGAGCGGGAGCTGTTCTATCATTCGAATTGGAAAGCGAAGAAATTTTCCGCTCGTTCGTAAACCATGTCGAGTTACCCGTGTTTGCTGTAAGCCTCGGGGCCGTCGAATCGATTCTATCTTACCCGGCTAAAATGTCCCATGCGGCCATGCCTGCAGAAGAAAGGGAAAAACGCGGCATCACGAACAGCTTGCTTCGCTTGTCCGTCGGTTTGGAAAATCCTGATGATTTGATCAGGGACTTTGATTTAGCCCTTAAGAAAAGTACAGAAAGACAGGCCGTTTCTACTAAATAAACGGATGAGAAGGATAAAAGGAACAAGTAATGTTAGGATTTTAATTCAGGATATTTCAAAGGAGAAAAGGATTTGAAAATCGATCGAACAGACGATTATGAATTACTTGCTAGATTGAATAAATACGTGCACGATATACATGCGAATTTATATCCTGATTATTTTAAGCCATATAACTTCCAAGAAGTTAAAGCTTTTTTCCAAGGAATCATCCATCGAGACGAATTCACTTTCCTGAAGTTGGAGGATGAAGGAAAACCTTTGGGATATGCTTGGATTGAGTTAAGAAACCTTCCCGAAAATGCATTTAAAAAAGCGTATAAATCTGTATATGTTCATCAAATAAGTATAGTGGATAGTCAAAGAAGAAAAGGATATGCTACTACGTTAATGGATAGAATTACTGATTTTGCAAAAGAAAACGGCATTAACAGGATTGAACTGGATTATTGGTTCGATAACGAAATTGCAAGGAACTTTTATAAGAAGAATGAGTTTGTAAAATACCGAGAATTTGTTTACAAGGAAATGTAATCTATATGAGCAAATGAGAAAGAAGAGGAGCAAATGCCCCTCTTCTTTTTCATCCTACATATTATGAATCTATCCAGCCATCCCCTTATTAGGTCCAGCCTGCAGTTCATACATTTGATAGTATTTCCCCTTTTGTTCCATCAACCCTTCGTGTGTCCCCTGTTCCACTATCCGCCCTTTATCCAATACGAGAATCTGGTCGGCATTCTTGATCGTGGATAATCGATGCGCGATGATGAAAGTCGTTCTTCCTTTTTTCAACACTTCCATGCCTTCTTGGATGATGGCCTCTGTTTCCGTATCGATGCTCGCCGTTGCTTCGTCCAAGATCAAAATCGCCGGATCGAAGGCCAGGGCGCGAGCAAAGGAAATCAGCTGTCGTTGTCCCGAGGACAATGTCCCACCTTTTTCAATCACCGGTTCATCAAGCCCTAATGGCAAATGCCGCAACACTTTATCTCCACCAACATCCTTTAACGCTTTTTCTATGGTGGCCCTTGTGATCCTTTCCTGGCCTAGACTGATATTGGAAGCAATCGTTCCCGTGAATAAGTAAGGATCCTGAAGGACGATCCCCATATGTTCCCTTAAGGTTTGATGGGGGATATCCAAAATATCCTTTCCATCAATCTTAATGGTCCCCTCATTGCTGTCATAAAAACGGAACAGTAAATTCATGATGGAACTTTTCCCTGAACCAGTATGGCCCACCAATGCGACCGTTTCTCCCTGACTAGCTGAAAAGGATATGTCCTTTAAGACATATTCATTTTCCTTATAGCCAAACGATACATGTTCGAATGCCACATTGCCTTTATATCTGGGAATGTTTCGATCGCTGACCTGAATGCCCGGCTCATCCAACAGACTGAAAGCCCTCTCCCCCGCAACCAATGCCTGTTCCAGGTTCGCGAACTGATTGACGATTCCATGTAACGGATGAAGCAGTCGGCTGATCAAGTCGACGATGGCATACATCATCCCGAGTGAAACGGCTGAGGTCGCTGTAAGCGACATCCCGCCAAAATACCATACAAATGCGATGAGTGCGATAACCTTGATGACTCCAATCAAGTTTCCCCCCGTCAAGGAATTCAAATGAAGCATCTTGTTTTGATAAAAGTAATGATCTCGGTTCAAGGTTTCAAATGACTGTTTCGTTTCCTTTTCACGTCCGAATGCTTGAATGATATTCATTCCTGAAATCGATTCATTGATCATCCCATTGATATCACTGACTCGTTCCCGAATGATATGATTATATTTCGAGGCGAATTTACGATATACCTTCGTCCAGATAATAATGATGGGAACAAGTAGGAGACCCATGAGACCCGCACGTGCATCCAAAATGTATAAGGCAATAAGTACACCGATAATGTTGATCGTACTCGAAAAGAAATTGGCCAGGACGGTTACATATAATTCGCGGATGGCCTCTGTATCATTTGTGACCCTGGCAACGACCTTACCAGCAGGCATATTGTCAAAATAGCGGATTGGCAAACGGGAAATGTGGGTGAAAATATCATTTCTCATCCGCTGGATAATCCGGTTGGCGGCTTTCTGTAAATAAAAGCTCTGTCCGTATTGAAAGACGGAGGAAATGAGGACTAGACCGAAATAAAAAGCGACCAGTCCCAATATCCTTGGAATTTCCGGTTGATAAAACCCCATCAATTCCTGGGTTGATAAGGGTTCAAATGCCGTCCTCGTTTCTTTTCCGCCTTTTTCAATGACTAATGTATTACCATCTAAACTGCGGCGCCCATCCACCGGGACCGCTTTATCGACGAAGACGAATTGGCTACCGACCTGTAGCACCCGGACCTCTTTCCCTTTCTCTTCCCCTTTTGAAAAATAGGCATCCCTTTTGTACCAGTGATTTTCGTATTCCACGGCATCTTGCCCTTTTTCCGTTTCATGCCAAGATGATTCGATTCCCATTATATGAGAATCGATGATTTTTTTAGCGACGAATGGACCGCTTAAATCGGCGGCAACGGAAAGGGCCAGCATGATCAGTGCTCCGATGATTATCTTTTTGTAAAGGGAAGCATATTGAACGAGTTTTTTTACAACCTTCATGCCCCGACCTCCGTTCCTTCATTAACTTGTTGCCGCTCATATTGCTCCTTATACCAGCCTTCTTGCTTGAGTAAACTTGCATGTGTACCCTCTTCGATAATCGTCCCATTGTCGAGGACGATGATATGGTCCGCATGTTGAACGGCCGATAAGCGGTGGGTCGTGATGATTGTCGTTTTCCCCGCCCGTTCATTTTGGATATTTTTGATGATCGTCGTTTCCGTTTTAGCATCCACGGCTGAAAGGGAATCATCCAGGATCAGGATTTCCGGATTTTTAATCAAGGCTCTTGCTATCGATATCCGCTGTTTCTGTCCTCCTGATAGAGCGACCCCCTTTTCACCGACGAGCGTTTCAAGCCGGTTAGGTAGCATCGTTACATCCTTCTCGAAATCTGCAAGTCGGATTGCTTCTGCAAGCTCTTCTTCCGAGGCGTCCAGTTTTCCGAAGAGGATATTATCTTTCACGGACCTTGAAAATAAAAAGTGATCCTGTGGGACATACCCGATTTTGCCGCGGACATCCCCGAGTTCAAGCTGTTCAATCGGCATTCCCGCAAATACGACTTCCCCGCTTCCCAGTGGGTATTCCCTCAGCAATTGCTTCACGAACGTCGTTTTCCCGCTTCCTGTTTTACCGACAATCCCTAAAGTGCGACCTTGTTCCAGTTGAACCGATATATCAGACAGATTCACCACTTTTGAAGAAGGGTAGGTAAAACTCACTTGATGAAACGCGATATCATCCCCGTTCAAAGATTGCCCGGGCTTCAATGGATTTTTCACATCGGCTTCATAGGAAAGGGTTTCTTGAACACGGTCTAAAGATGCATTCCCCCTTTGCATGACATTGATTAATTCGCCTACGGCAATCATTGGCCAAATCAACATGCCTAGGTATACATTGAATGATACAAGGCCTCCAAGCGTGATGGCTTGTTGAAAAACAAGGTACGCTCCGTATCCAAGGCCGATTAAGTAACTAATGCCGATGATGATGGTGATCGTCGGATCGAAAAGGGCATCGATCTTTGCCACTGCCAGGTTTTTGCGATAAACATTCTCCGTCATCTCATCGAATCTCTTTTCATCTTCCCTTTCCTGGACGTATGCACGTATGACACGCACGCCGGAAATGGACTCCAACACTTTGTCATTCAGCTCACCGAATGCTGATTGTGCATCCGTAAATCGCTTATAAATTTTCTTCACATAAATCTGCATCATGAGGGCCATGATGGGTAGGGGCAGTATAGCCGCGATCGTTAGCTGCCAACTGACGGTCACGCCCATCATGATGACGACCATGAATGTGAAGACGACCGAGTCGACCAGTGTCAATATTCCGAAACCAGCCGTTTGCGAGATGGCTTTTAAATCATTGGTCGCCCTTGCCATCAGATCACCAGTACGGTTTTTCTCGTAAAAGGTCGGTGTCATCTTCAATAAATGCCCCATGAATCCTGACCTGATCTTCCTTTCGACCAAATTCCCGCCACCAAATAAAAGGTAACTCCATAAGTATCCAAATAAATAGCTGACACACATAAGAACAAGCAAATAAGTAACATACCGCACCAAGGCATCTTGGGTCATATTGCCATTGTTCATATCATCGATGGCATTCCCAATGAGCCGTGGGGGGATGACTTCCATTACATTTACCAAACATAAAAAGATAATAGCCAAGGTATACCGCCGCCACTGCTCTTTAAAGAACCAGCTCAGCTTCTTGAATATCGCAAACATGAATTCCTCCTCCTTATGTAGTCACCACCAAGGTTGATTGGCCACTATTTGGCTCTCCCGCTCGAAGCAGATATCCCAAAGCTTTGCCCCCCTTGACCTTCCTCCTCTTACACATGTATACGGAAAGGATACTGGCCTGCCCACAATGCTCTCTAAACAGGAAAAGCTCCCGCATCATTTAGCAGAAGCTTTCAATATGCGTAAGAAAACGCATCAAAAAGCAGGCCGCGAATATCCACAACCTGCGCACATGCTATCCAAAGAAACATATAAGTCTATTACTTATATAGACAATGTTTCGGGCCAGGCTGACGTATGAAAATATACGATCATTGCTTCTTTTTGCTTATCGAATTTCGTCATGACGTCCTCCTCCTTTCAAAGATACATTGGAAATAATTAACTTGTTTTTAAAGATTACTACGGGTGTATATTTTTGTCAATTGTGACTTTTCTAGATTATTGTTGAATAATCATTTATCCTATAGGGATAACGTAACCCTAAAGGAGGTTCATTCTATGAATTGGAGAAGCTATATACTACTGGCTGTTCCATTTTTATTACTATCCATTTTCATTGCATTTGTCGTTCCCGAAAAATACAGTCCGTTAGCTTTCATTCCAGTTGGGCTTTTCTGGGTCGTCTACTATATCATCATGTATTTGAATAAGAAGAAAAAGAACCGTTGATCTAGTACGATGGCTCTACAGGAGCAACGCCCCTTTCTTGACTGCTCTGCATATACTAACCGAAAAACATTCGTGGTGATTGTATGTTCTCGCAATATGTGCAGAAGCTGTTAGGTGGAGCTCCACAAAAGATTCATCCCGTCTTGGATGCCGGGAATTTCGATGCATTGAAATCCAGATTGGAACTCGAGCTTAAGCAGCCTACGGAAGAATCCATCATTTTCTTTCCTGAAGAATCCTCCCTTATAAAAAACATCCGGGCTGAGACTGCGGCCCAGAACCGGAATAACGTGACCAGGACTCAAGCTTACCTTTCCTATTACAAGCGAAACCCCGAGGTGCATTGGTCTTTTTTAGCTCATATGGTTTCTAGGAACGGTGGCTATCATATGACGGACTTGGCCAGTTCTTCCATGACCCATCTTCTCAACAGCGAGGATCGGCAAAAATTCTTCCTTTTCCTAGAACGGGCAAATTCGGCCATTTTTGCCGATGCCTTTCCACAGCTCCTTTTATATGAAAAGGCCAAGCAAAAAAATATTCCCTTAAGGAAATATTTGCGGATCTTCCATATCTCCAACTTCATGGCCCCCATATGGGAGTCCTTTATCCATGAGCCCCATTCTCCACTTTTAACAAACGCCCTCATTATCAATGAACAAAGGATGCTGGAAGAACGCGTATTGAAACGCTCCCGTCATGGTGAAATCCTCCGGAGGCTCGATTTCCGGCTACAGGAACTTTTAGGCTTTACGACGGTGCTCTTTCCTTATGCATACCAGAAAAAGCGCTATTCATTAACCGGCCTGACCGTTTCGCGATTTGCTGATCCCCTTCAACGAATCAAGACCGGCAAGACCCTATACCAGCTTCTCTTTCAACACCCCATGATCCTACAAGGTGTCGAGCAATTCGCAACCAATCATCCTCACACCGCTTCCCGGGCAGACTATTGGGATGATGTGTATACCTCTACATCCATTTCCAGCGTGGAATCGAAGGTATACAGCCCAACCCTCCCCACCGCCTGGAGTGATCGTCCGGTTTTCCCTTTGCCCCGGACTGATTGGTTTACGAAAGAAGCCTTCATTTATGATTTACAAGACTTGCCGTTTGTTCAAAAGGTGGACCTGACAAGCAAGGTGTTAGAAAATGTCCAACACTTAAAGACCATCAATGAACTGAAATCTTTCATTTGAATCCATGCCTCTCATTACGAATACAACCCCCATCATTTGGAAACAATGAGTACCAAAAAGAAGGGGAGAAACCAAATGAGAGGCATTGTACTGATGAATCCGAATCACGCCATAGGAGACTTACATCCGAGTGAGAGTTTTGCAATCCAAAAAATCATGACGGACAAGTATATAGAAGAAAAGAATATTTCTCCGGTCATACTGAACCCATATCAGCTCTATCCGTATTACACCATCCCTCATGTACTTCTCTTTAACCTGCAGAATAAACAAGTAAAGCAAATTGATTGCCTTGTCCTGCATTCAATCGAAACAATGGAACGTTTTATCACGATTTATCCTGAAAAGTGGCTTGAACTTTGCGGATATTTCAATGAAGTAATCAGCGTATCCGACCGTATGAGTTATTCGCTAACACCAAAGGGAAAAGAAGCCAATTAGGCATTGCTCGCATTCCGTATATTCCTTATAATTCCTTAAGAAGGGAAATTCGCAGTTAATTTGGCGGCGTTCCAGCCCCCATCTAAAAGGGCACATACTCCCCCTCATCCTCTGCTTCTTTCTTCTCGTCCTCCCGAATTCTCCTGGTTATTCTCTTATTCTTCTAACCTATTTTTTCTAATTAAATAATTTTATGGAATAACCATAGATATATAGGCTGTTTTTATATATCATTAGATTTAGGAATTTTTTACTTTTGATTAAGAAGGGAATGACCTAAATGAAGAAAGAAAAGAAAAAAAAGAATCCAATTCCTTTCCGACTGAACTTTATGTTCTTTTTCATATTCATATTATTTTCCGCCCTGGTTATAAGGCTGGGTATCGTTCAAATTGTTTATGGAGATAATTATTTACGCGAGGTGGATCGAACCGAAAATGATGTGGTCAACAGCCCCGTTCCCCGTGGTAAAATGTACGACCGGTACTTGAACCCAGTCGTCGATAATGATCCTCTTAATGCGATCACCTATACGAAATATCCAAATACAAAGACAGCAGAAATGCTAGAAACGGCCGAAATCCTCGCTACCTTGATAAAAAAGGATACGAAAAAAATTACGGAGCGGGATAGGAAGGATTTCTGGATCTTAAAAAATCCTAAAAAAGCGGAGGCTTTGATTACAAAAGCGGAACGGAAGAAAGTCGAAGAAAATAAGTGGAAAGAAAAAAAGTTATATGAACTTCAATTAGAGCGAATAACCGAAGAAAACATCAAAGAATTCACCAAGGATGAATTGGAAGTTCTCGCAATTTTTCGAGAGTTTAATAGTGGATACGCACTTACCCCATCCATCGTTAAGAATAAAGGCGTGACCAAAAAAGAATTCGCCAGGGTCAGTGAGCATTTATCCGACCTTCCTGGTGTCGATGTTACGACGGATTGGGATAGGACCTATAAATATGATGAAACGTTGCGGTCGGTACTCGGAAAAGTGTCCTCTTCCGAAGAAGGGCTTCCTAGCGAAAATCTAGACTATTATCTAGCCCGTGACTATACCCGGAATGATCGAGTCGGAAAAAGTTATATTGAGAAACAATATGAAGATGTCCTCCGTGGGAAAAAGGCGAAAGTGGAAAACATCTTAAGTAAAGGCGAAGTGGTTGACACGATTCCCGTGACTGACGGAGAAAGTGGAAAGGACCTGGTCCTGACCATCGATATGGAGCTGCAGCAAATAGTAGACGAAATCATTGAAACGGAGTTAAGAAGAACGAAAGCAAAGGGTAATACATATTTGTTAGATCGTGCCTTCGTCGTTTTAATGGATCCTAATACTGGCGAAGTCCTGGCAATGTCCGGGAAACAATACGGGCACAACGCTAAAACCGGTGCGACCGAGATTAACGATTTTGCCCTTGGAACAATTACCACATCTTATACGATGGGTTCCTCTGTAAAAGGGGCGACGGTTTACACAGGTTTTCAAACAGGGGTCATCTCTCCCGGGACAACCTTGTATGACCAGCCACTTTATCTGGCTGGGGCTAAACCCAAAAAGTCATATAGCAACTTGGGGTATCTATCAGATGTAACTGCATTAAAAAAATCATCGAACGTCTATATGTTCCTAACGGCAATCAAGATTGGCGGGGGTCATTATAGTCCACATCAAAAGTTAGGTCTTAAGAGTGGGTCCTTTACCACACTAAGAAACCATTATGCCCAATTTGGTTTAGGCGTTCGTACGGGCATCGACCTTCCCAATGAATCGGCGGGATTTAAAGGGGTCGATACTTCGACAGATGGATTGCTACTCGATTTATCCATTGGACAGTATGATACCTATACACCGATGCAATTGGCACAGTACGTATCGACGATTGCTAATGGTGGACAAAGACTTGAGCCTCATGTTGTTAAGGAAATCAGGAACCCTTCCGATAAGCATGGGGAATTGGGATCTGTATTTCAATCGGTGAGTCCGAAAGTTTTAAACGATCTGGGCGGGGAAGAAATTTGGATTCAACGTGTCCAAGAAGGCTTTAGACAGGTTGCACAGGAACCTGGTGGAACGGCATATAGTGCTTTTGCCGGCAAGTCATACCGCCCGGCTGCGAAAACAGGGACGGCCCAGGCCTTTTATGACGGGCCTCGAAGAAATGAATATAGCGAACCCGAACCAACTATCAATCTAACGCTTGTAGGCTACGCCCCACACAATAAACCAGAAGTGGCGTTTTCCGTCGTAGCACCATGGGTTTACCAAGGTTCCGCCGCAGATGATATCAACAAGCGGATTGGTGAAAGGGCGATGGATGCTTATTTCAAATTAAAGGAAAAAAGATTAAAAGGAGAAACAGAGAAAGACAAGGCGGTTGATTCAAATCCCGAGTGATCCAAATCGGGTGAATCGACAAAAATGGGGCTGTCTAATAAGTCTTTATTCCAGGGAATTTGACAAAAATAAAGAGGCAGAAATGTTGTTAAATCAACGTTTCTGCCTTTTACCATTTATTCAATTTCGGTGTAATTATCCCTTTTGGGACAGCCCCATTTCATTTTCATACTTAATACTATAGCTTTTGGACGAACTCTTTATAAAGGGCCCGTAGCGCATCTCCCCTGCTAATTATCCCGACAACCTTATTATGTTCATCCACCACCGGGATTTTCTTGAAGTGGTGTTTTGATATGACCTTTATCAAATCAGACAATGGATCTTCCGGGGATAACTTCGTGATTTTCTTATTCTTAATAATTTGCGAGACTTTATCATTCATTTTAGAGGCGACCTTTTCGTCCAGGTTTTCGCCAGGCAAAATCGTGATGTACGTGTAATATCCCTTGACGGATTCTTCCGCGGGTGCCAGGTAACGTAAAATATCTCCATCCGATACCATCCCTAGAAGCTTATCCTGATCATCGACCACAGGAACCCCACCAACCTTATTTTCTATAAAGAGCCCCATGATTTCCTTTAATGTAAAATTCGGGCGAGCCACATATACCTCTTTGATCATATAATCCTTGACTAACATCCAACCACCCCTTTTATTAAGTTGATGTTCCATATCCAATATCTATATTTTCACTTACTTTCCATTTAATCATACCATTAAAAAACATTGGTACTTGTGCATTCTTTGTCAATTTTTCTACTTTCATCTGCCCCACCCTCTTATTGGACAATCAGCCCCCTCTTTTTCCGTAAAACAAATCATTGAATAATATTGGAAGATTGGATGAATTTCTTTTACAATGAAAATAAGATAAGAATGGAGGATAAACAATGAATAATCATGAAATAGATTACAAATTACACGGGGATGACATGCAGTTTGTCGAGGTCGAATTGGATCCCAAAGAAACGGTGATTGCCGAAGCAGGCAGTTTAATGATGATGGAAGATCAAATCAAAATGGAAACGATCTTTGGCGATGGGTCATCGAGCAGTGATGGAGGGATGATGGGAAAACTTTTTGGTGCCGGTAAAAGGCTGCTTACGGGCGAGAGCTTATTCATGACCACCTTTACCAATGAAAGTCATGAAAAAAGGCATGTTTCTTTCGCCTCCCCTTATCCAGGTAAGATCATCCCTATGGACTTGAGTGAGCTCGGCGGAAAAATCATTTGTCAAAAAGATGCTTTTTTAGCGGCAGCGAAAGGTGTATCGGTTGGAATCGAATTTCAGAGGAAAATTGGGACAGGCTTTTTCGGTGGTGAAGGGTTCATCATGCAAAAACTCGAAGGAGACGGAATGACTTTTGTCCATGCAGGGGGTACGATCCACCAAAAGGAATTGGCCCCAGGTGAGGTACTCCGTGTGGATACCGGCTGTCTAGTCGCCATGACCAGCGGGGTGGATTATAACATCGAATTCGTCAAAGGTGTAAAAACTGCGCTATTCGGCGGAGAAGGTCTTTTCTTTGCGACATTGAAGGGTCCTGGAACCGTCTGGATTCAATCCCTTCCGTTCAGCCGCCTGGCCAGCCGTGTGTTTGCTGCGATGCCACAAAATGGCGGGTCATCCGATGAAGGAAGCATAGCAAAAGGCTTGTTCGGCTTATTCAACGATAAATAATTGATGCAGTCTGTGGCCGGCAGGCTTTTCGGCCACAGATATCATCTAGCAGAAAAGGGTGGAATCGACATGCAGCTTGTTAAATGGTCCTACATGAGACGATACAATATCAAAGCGATTTTTGACCAATACCCCAACTCCCCCGTCATCTTCAGAAAAATAAGAGAGTACTATTTTGTTTACACCATTCAGTGGACACCTGCCGATGAGCCTGTTGGCAGAAACGAACTCGAACAAATGGAACGACTGCTTAACCGGGAGCTCGGAACCGAATGGCAATACCTCTACCGTAAAAAATGACATTCATTCTACTTATCTTGTCAGTGGCTTTCATATTGAATGGTTCTCCGTATCAAGTCGGTTTCTAACAAATCTTTAGTGCATGTTCACCTTTCACCTTGTAGACACATTCTTCCCATCATTTCGAATACTCTGACCCATAATATTTTAGTAGTGTTCATGATTCATGTATGATAGAAGAAAAGCATGGTTTACTCTTGGAGTTTAAGGTGTAAAAAACTTTATATTGGAGGAATGTAAACATGGACTTAATAAAAAACATATTTTCCTTAGGCATAGGTGCTGCTGCAGCAACGAAAGAGCAGATTGAGAAAACGGTGGATACCCTGGTAAAAAAAGGCGATATCAGTAAAGAAGAATCAAAGGACCTTATTAAACAGTGGGTAGAAAAAGGAGAACAGGCCCAAAAGCAAATCGATGATTCAGTCAAAGTGAAAGTCAACCAGGCTTTGAATGGCCTCAATTTGGCCACAAGAGAAGAAGTTCAGGCATTAGAGCGCCGGATAGCTGCTTTAGAACAAAAAAACCAATCCATACAACCTTGATCTGGAGGAAAATGAATGTTTGGCAAGCGATTGAAACATGCACATCGGTATCAGGAAATCACGAATGCCTTTTTAAAAAACGGCATGGGTTATTTCATCTATCGATTGGGATTATCTGATGGAAAATCCACATCGAAAGTCGCACCCGAAGAAAACCTGAACCTGCGGTCGATCGGGGAACGGCTACATAAGATATTACAAAGTTTAGGCCCGACTTTCATCAAGCTTGGTCAGATTGCCAGTACCAGACGTGACATTGTACCGGAAGAAATTGTCCGCGAGCTAGAGAAGCTCCAGGATCAGGTCACACCTTTCCCTTTTGAAAAAGCACGCCAGATTATTGAAGCTGAATTGGGGGATTCGTTGGAAAGCCTTTTTCTTGAATTTCAAGAAACCCCTCTTGCGACCGCTTCAATCGGTCAGGTCCACGTTGCTCGGCTTCACTCACAGGAAGTGGTCGCCATCAAGGTCCAACGACCCGACATTTTGCCAAACGTGGAAACGGATTTGGAGATCCTCGATGATTTGACCAGGCTTATGGAAGCCCGGATACCTTGGGCAAGGCGATATCAAATCAGAAAAATGATTGATGAGTTCGCTAAGTCCCTGCGAGCTGAACTCGATTATAATTCAGAAGGGCGGAACGGAGAAAGGATAGCCAAGCAATTCATCGACAATCAAGGTATCAAGATACCGAAGATCCACTGGGATTATTCAACCAAAAAGGTCCTGACGATGGACTTCATCAAAGGCATCAAGATCAATCATTACAAACAGCTTGATGAAGAAGGATATGATCGCAGGATAATCGCGGATAGATTAGCCAATTCCATTCTTCAGCAGATTTTGATTGATGGTTTTTATCACGGTGACCCTCATCCAGGGAATATCGTCATCTTACCTGGGAATGTAGTGTCTCTGATGGATTTCGGTATGGTCGGCCGTCTTGAGGAAGAGATGAAGTATCAGTTTGCTTCCCTTGTCATAAATCTAAAGCGAGGAAGCACCACTGGATTGATCAATACCCTTTCCAATATGGGACTTCTCACGGACGAAACGGATATGTCTTCGTTACGATATGATATTGATGAATTGCGGAATAAATATTATGACATCCCCTTGAGCCAGATAAGCTTGGGTGGTGCAGTCAATGATCTGTTTTCCGTGGCCAATGAACACAAGGTCATGATTCCACCCGAATTCACGATGCTTGGTAAGGCTTTGCTCACCATGGAAGCCATCGTCGAAGAATTGGACCCGAACTTCAGTATCATGAAAGCCGCAGAACCTTTTGGTGAAAGGCTATTGAAAGAGCGTTTCCATCCTAAGAACCTGGCAAAGAAAACATGGAATCAATTTATTGAATCCGCAGAAGCAATTTCCGAGCTTCCTAAGGATATAAGGGACGTTTCAGATATCATCAAAAAAGGAAAGTTACGGTTGGACATCAACATCCCCGAACTCCAGGTTTTCTTACATAAACTTGATCAAATCTCGAATCGGCTGTCCTTCAGTATAATCCTGTTGGCCTTTAGCATCATCATGGTCGGTCTAATCGTCGGCTCTGCCATTGCCGGCCAAGCAAACATCCTTTGGAATATACCGGCCATCGAAATCGGGTTTGTCGTCGCAACCCTCATGTTCTTATTGATGATCTATACCATCTTTAGATCGGGGAGAATGTAGTTTCATCATGAAAAAAGAGAAAATTCCTTCTTGGCATTTTCTCTTTTTTTCATGGACATTCACAAATTCGCCTGCCCAATCACTGGTTATGTGTGCGTCGGTCATAAGAAACGGCATAGGCGCTATGACGGAAATTCAAGATGGGATCTTCCGAACACTCAATCCCATCCGTCACATTCGTTGGATCGAACCGGATTGCCTCATTCTGCGAGTCCAATTTACCTGTGATGGATAACTTCCCAACCGTAATGATTTGACTATCTTCCGGCCACACGACGGTAGGATCATCAGTCGGGGCATTTTCCTTACCGATTTGTATGTTTAAATTAAAGCTGGCTGGTCCTCGTTTCAGCCTTTCCTCCATGTCTCCAGTCAAGAAATCTGGTGGAAGCTTGGCCAATTCATCCTTTTCCAGCATACTTAACCCGGCATCCGGCTCCCACTGATATTTGATGGCCTGGCGCTTCCCATTTTCATTCACGAAATAATAGGCGTGTATGGAAAAGTATCGTGCCATTGTATAACTGGCAGGGGAACGCATTTCTTTAATCATCTGTAGACCCGCTTTGCTTTCAGGGTATTTCATCGCAATCGTTGCGAGTTCTTTCAAATTCGGGAAACCATCTTTGGCCGATTTGACAAACTCAAGAATCTCAACAAACGCTTCTGGTTTTTTCGCGAAGAACAAAGGAATCGTCACGGCAATAAGATCTGTTTCCTCCCCATCAGGCAAATGGAACTTGACAGCCATCCCTTTTACGGGAGAATGGGCATCCGTATGATTGGGGTTCGGGGAACTATTGGAGAATCGGATGGTGGCCTTAACTGCCTGATTCTGAAGATGTGGTGCGTCAGTTAACAATGCGGCTTGACCATTTGGGGTAAACACGCCCTCATAGTAATTCCCCCTCGCATGAGCTCGACGATTCCCCGGAAACGTACCCACGACTTTTTCAATGGCATCCACCGCCTGATTAGCTAATTCGGGTTTTGCCTTTTCATTTTCCACGTTCATCACCCTTCTTTCCGCTAAAGTTATCTTTTACCAGTACCCTCAATCTCGATTGTCTATTCCATATAAAACGCAGGATAACACATCGTCCTTCTCTTTATTTCCATATGCAGATATTTTTAACGTGAAAACGACAAAAACGCCTGAAAGAATCCAAGCGCTGCCGTTTTTCCATAAGGGTTTTATAAAAGGGCTTCAATATCCTGTTCCATATCAAATGGGGCTTCTACCGATTCAAAACGCTTCACGACATTTCCTTCGCGGTCGATAAGGAACTTCGTGAAGTTCCACTTAATTGAATCATCTATCAAAAACTCTGGATGCTCCGCTTGCAATTTTGCATGCAGCATTCTTCCGCCTGGCTTGTCGACAAGACCGGTAAATGGCGCATTCATTGTTAAATAGTGAAATAATGGATGTGCCTGACTTCCCCTGACATCCACTTTACTGAATAGTGGGAAATTCACGCCGTAATTCAACTGACAAAATGTTTCCACTTCTTGGTTTTGGCCTGGTTCCTGTTCTCCAAACTGGTTACAAGGAAAACCAAGAATGTTCAATCCTTTATCTTTATATCGGTCATAAAGCTTTTGTAAATCCTCGTATTGCGGGGTAAACCCACATTTACTTGCCGTATTGACGACGATAAGGACCTCACCTTTATACTTCTCTAAAGAAACTTCCTGTCCATTGATTCGCTCTGCAGAAAATTCATAAATCCCCACTCTTCATTCCCCCTTATATTTCTATCTAGAATTATACGATAGGAATAGAAGGAACAAAAGAAATAAGCTTAAATACCTATGACTAATTGCTCATAAAAATCTTCATTCAACATATACGGCAGTTCCATAGGCAATGATTTCACAAGCATTCTGCATGATAGCGGATGTTTCAAGACGCATCGCAACGATGGCATTCGCACCTTTTTCCTTAGCGTCATCCACCATTCTGCCAATGGCCTTTTGCCTAGCTTCCTTCATCATTTCCGTATACTCAGAAATTTCCCCACCGACAATGGTCCGCAAACCCGCCATAATATCTTTCCCGATATGCTTTGATTGGACCGAGTTCCCTTTAACGAGTCCCTTCAGTTCCTTTATTTCTTTACCCGGCACTTCATTAGTAGTCACGATAATCATTGAGCTCATCCTCTTCCCGTTTTCTTATTTTTTTTACGATTAAATAAAAAATTAGCGGAACCGGTGCTTGAATCAAACCAAGAATGCCCCATAACCAATGATTGAAACCATTCTTCTTTGCATCGGTGAATAAATATATGCTTTGGGCCAACAAGATAAGCCCACACATAATCAATACATACATCTGCATTCTATCCATGACTGCTTTCCACCTTCCTTTTTACATAAAACGTATATATGCCGATGAAAATCACGCTCAACACTTGTAATGTGAGAAATACTTCAGGTTGATGAAATAAAGATAGAAACAAGAAGCAGAGAATGAGAGCAGCCGTCACTAGAAACATAAGCACTTCTTTCCGCCATTCCCTTCTGGCTTTTTGACGCTTTCGTTTAATGGTTTGCTCAAAAAAAGATACTTGTGGGACATCGATGGAAATCGTATCGTCAAATTCCTCCAAGCTTTTCTTGATTTGACTAACCGTCTCTTGATCACTCTTGTCTGAGTGGTTTTGATAAACCGGATGGTTCTTTTTCATCGTTACTGACCAACTCCTTTCTAATCTTCTTTAATCCAATATGGACACGTGACTTCACGGTACCTTCTGGTATCTTGATGATTTTCGCAATCTCTTCGTAAGAAAATCCGTAATAATGCTTCAAGATGATTGGAATTCGCAGATCATCCTCTACATTCCCCAATGCTTCCATTACATCATCCCATGCTTGATTGTTGGCCTGCGTCTCCCATTTGAGCTTTCTGACCGATTGTTCTTGCCTTAACCAGGACTCTTCCCGCTTCTCCTTCCGCTTCTGATCCAAGTAAACCCGAGTCGCAATGGAAATCAGCCATGTGGAAAACTTGGAAGTCCCTTTGTACCTTGAAAGATTCTCGATGGCCTTAGAAAAGGTTTCCTGAGCTACATCTTCTGAAGTTTGTAAATCATAAGTCAATTTAAGCAAGTATTTTAGCAGAAAAGGATACGTGTTTTGAAATAGTGAGGCTAACGCCTGATCATCCCCCTTTTTCGCCGCTTTAATCAGCTCCCGTTCTTCCATCTATCATCACCTGCTCCCTGATCCTTAGCTTGTTACTTATATGACGGTTAAGGAAATGAATTCGTTCACTGACTTGTAAAAAAATTTTTCATTCAGAAAGTCTCTCTACTTCAGAAAGAATTACATGCGTCACCGTCGATGCAAAAGGAATGGCGAGATTAATGAATTCTTCCACTCTTTGAAGGCTTTCACAGCGAATTTTGAGCATGAAACAAGCCTTTCCCGCGATTCGATAGCAAAATTCCACATTTTCTTGACCCAAGATAAACTTTCTGAATCGGTCATATTCCCCATTTTTCACCGTCGCTTCAATCATGCATTCTATCGGAAAGCCCATTTTTTTATAATCAATCTCGGCTCCATAACCCTTGATGATACCAAAAGACTCCATTTGCCGGACACGTTCTGTAACGGCGGGTGCTGACATCTCCACTTTCTTTGCCAATTCTCTCATGGAAACCCTGCTATCATTCTTCAGTACGGCTAAAATGCTGCGGTCTTTATCGTCTAATTTCATATGAATACTATTCTCCTTATTTTCCATTCATCTAGTATTTTTTTGTCCCTATCACTTTTCATGTGCGATTAATTTTTCATTTCTTCTAGATTATGATTATCTCAAAGGGGAGATATCGATGCCAAGAATTAAAAGTTCACAATTTGGAACAAGTCCATTTCAGCAATTGTTTCATAACGAAGGAATTGCGCATAATTGGAATGACCTCTCAGAAACCATTTCTGCTGATGGAGTGCTTACAAAGCAATTGAAGGAAAATGTCAGAAGAATTCTAGCCTATGGAAATGGCTGTGCGTACTGTCAGGCCAAAGGCATTCCAATGGAACCGGCCGATATAAAAGAAAGCTACGCAATCGCCTTTGCAGAGGTATTTTTAGTGCAACGCGAGAAAACAGAAGAACGTTTTTTTGTAGTATTAAAGGAAGTATTCAGCGACGAAGAAATATCAGAATTAATAGCCTTCATTTGTTTTTCCACTGCACAACAATACTTCGGGGCCATGATGGGACTAAAATAACGTCTGCATTCAGTTACAATTTCTAGGACTTGCAGTGGATTCGTACATGTGATGAATATAGTGTAAGAAGGTAAACACCGCTTCTCTATACAAACATTAAAGCAGATTGAATTCACTCTGCTTTTATACTCATTCTCGTTATATCAATCAATCTTCTAAATGATCAAAAACCTGATTCAATACATCATCCTGTGACGTTTCGTTAGTCCATATCATTTCATTTTTGATACCTAGATAATCATTCGGCTTCCACCAAGCACGTAAAGACTCTTCTCCAAACTCCATCTTTTTTGAACGAGAGTTGTGACGTTTGACGGTTTCTTCAAAGGATAAATCAAAATAACAAATTAAAACCTTTTCGTTATAGAACCGTATTAAGTGATGTAGCATATCACCATAAAGATCTTTATGTAAGATTCCTTCCAAAATGACATATTCACATTTTCCTTTTCCGTATTCCGTAATTTGTCGGATCAAATCAATTGAAAGGTTGCCTTCTCTATCACGAACATTCAACATGTCCCGGCGAACTGTATCCTGAGAAACCAATAGGGTACCTATTCCTAACTGATTTTGAAGGCTCTTTGCTATCGTTGTTTTTCCACTGCCAGAGTTCCCTCGTATGATGATTAGCTTCGATTTCATGGTCTCCCCCCCATAACCTTGCGCTCTTTATATAAACCCTGATTGTTAGCAAGACATTTTCTCAGATTGAGGCTGAACCTGTACCGTTTAGAAAAGGTAAATGGAACAAGAAGTTCCTTGTTCCATTCCTTACTTGCTTAATTACTTCGCTTAATCCTTGTAGCTTCTGGCGCCTTTTCATGGATGAACTTCGGTATAATGGCCATATATAGGAAGCCTACGAAGATCAGACACCCTCCCACTACCCAATATAACGTTTCTACTGCTATGTAGGTGGGGAATCCAACGGCTATCAAGAATAACGTGATTGATTGCGATAACATCACCAAGGGGTTGATCCATCCTTGGACCCTCCCCATCATTTCGGGAGCAACGAGGCTTGGCAGCCACCCGCCAAGGGACACATTAAGTATGGGAAGCGATAGAGCCACGATGGCTAATCCAATCATATATTGCAGGGTTGTTTCGACAAGGCCACTGGCCACCGTGCCCACTCCCGATATCAGCAAGCCTACGACCATCATATGATGAAGCTTCATTTTTTTGGCCAGTACCGAAGCTAAGATGCTTCCCAGCAATACTCCAGTCCCGAAAATGACACCAAAGATGACTGCATACTTTTCATAATCAACAGGTTCAAGTTTGTACTTCAAGATAAAAACCTGCATCACGGAAAATCCACCATTCACAATCCCAAATACTAGAAAACCGCTGATTAACGTGAACAATAGCTTATACTGCCATATATATTGCCAGCCAATTTTAAAATCTGCCCAAACGCCTGTTACACTCAGTTCCTTCAAATTGTAAACTCCATTCGGCTGTCTGACTTCTTTTGAAATCCGACAGGAACGGATCAAGAAACCACTGATTATAAATCCGATCACATCGAAGATAATGGCTCCCTCAATGCCGACTGACCAATAGATAAAAATGCCGATTCCGTTTCCGAAAAGCATGAACAGACTCGATACCATCTGATTTAAACCAGCCGCCATCGTATAATCCTCTTTAGGCAAAATGCCTTGAATCAACGCTGACTCCGCTGGCACAAAGAAATTCCTGACGGCACTTCTCAGAAAAATGACGGCAAACGATACCATGAGAAGATGTAGCTCTAACGAAAGCAAGAATAAAACAGACAACCCTGCGCAAATCCAATCACAATACAAAGCAATCTTTTGCCTGTCCAATCTATCAGCAAAAACCCCCACCAGTAAGAAAACAGCAAGGGTAGGCAAAGAATACATTAATTCCGTAACCGTCGCATAAATCGGCTGATTGGTGAAGCGGTCCAGTAAATAAAACATAAATGCAGTCATGCCGATGGTCCCGCCCATTTGTGATGTTACGTTCGCTAAAAATAATTTCGTATAATTTTGATTGTTAAAAAGTTTTATGATCTCTTTCTATCCCCCTTCATCCGACTTTCTGGTTAATTTTACCCAAAAATTCCAATTCAAGAAAGAGAAATCAATGAATTATTTTTCAAATGTGCCTTTCACCATCGCTTTGCCCTCACTGACCATAATCTGACCCATTGCGATGACGGTATCTATTTCAAAGGTCTCTTTTTTCAAAATCAGTATATCTGCGTCCCTTTCCGTTTCCACCCGTCCTTTATTAGTTAGCTTCAAAATATTCGCGGGATTTTCCGTGACCACACGGATGGAATCCTCTATCGAAACTCCATCATCGATAATCGCATCGACAACCGATTCATACAGCGACATGCAGGTCCCCATACTCAGTCCGGATATATTTCCGTTGCCATCAAATTCCGGAAGGCTAGCCTGTCCATCTGATGTAAGCGTGATGTTGCGGATATCAACACCTTCGTCGAGGGCTCTCCTTATTGCCGTGCTTGCTTTTACTTCCCCTTCATCCAAGAATTTTTGAATGGTACTTGTCGTGAAATCGATGTACCCGCCTTTTTTGGCAAATTGTATCCCGGCCTCAAACAAATGCGGGTTCCGGTTCATATGTGTAGGGTAGAACTGTGTAATCGGTATTTCCGTCGTCCTGACGACTTCCTCGATTACCTGTACATGATCCAGGCTATCCCCGACATGTATATTAACGATACCGGCTTTCCCGGACAAAAGTCCTCCATTCCTGGCCTGCGACGCAAGTTTTGCAAGCTCTGCCACGGTTGGCTGTGAAGAACGGTGATCGGCAATGGCAATTTCACCAACTCCAATGATTTTATCCACTAAGATTAAATCATCTTCAATTTTGTCCATTAGGGTCTTCACCGGGACTTGGTACGAACCTGTTTGAACGAAGCAACTAATCCCTTCTTCTTCTAGGGCCCTCGCTTTAGCAAGCAAGTCCGGCATCGTCCTTGTCGTTCCATCCGTGCCAATGACCCCGACTAATGTCGTGATACCGGCTAGCGTCGCATCGGTCAACTGAATTTCGGGCGTTCTTGTTTTGAATCCCCCTTCACCGCCGCCACCGATGATATGAACATGTGCATCGATAAAACCTGGTACAATGATTCGACCGTTCGCGTCAATCACTTGCATTTCAACGAAATTGGCAGGGACGTCGATTTTATCCTCAATGAAGCCAATTTGTTTTCCGACCAACAAAACGTCTTTCTTACCTATGTATTCCGGCGTATAAACCTCACCATTCTTTATCAGTGTCAGCATAGGGCCAAACTCCCTCCAAGTTTAAATATTCTAATAGGTTTCAAAACGATATACGCGGGTAAATATACACCATAACCCAATTACATGAATTCAAAAGAACTTAACTTAGTTTTTCTATCTTATAAGTATTACGGCACAAACATTTAATTATATAAAAATTAAAGGAGTAAACAACCATGAACAAAGTAATTTCTGCTGATATTAAAACAAATACACGATTATCCATGCGTCAAATCATGAACTTATACCAAGTGACAAAAGAATTCAAAGGAAACATCTACTTTATCTGCAATCATAAAATGGTCGATGCCACAAAACTTTCAACATTTGTATCATTCGTTCTCATTCTACAAGAGTGTGTGGATATGAAAGTGATCCTAGAAGGACAAAATGTACATGCAATGCTGGAAAAGGTTCAGGCCATTTGTAAAGAAAATGATGAAAAAATAGGATTTCACTCCAACCAAACCGTTGGGATTTAATATACGAAAAAAAATTACATATAAATGAGGTGTATAGATATGAGAACCATTTTAATGATTATCGGGGCTATCGTCGTAATCGGTTTAGTTGTAAATTTCATCTTTTAATGAGGGAAAAAAAAGCTGTCAATCATGACAGCTTTTTTTCTATTTACTGGGAATATGGATATATCCCCAATCATCACCAAGGAAAATCCCATGTTTTCCACTTACCAAGGCCCTCCTTGATTTCATTCCCCTTATCAATCCAATATTGCTTCCTTTCCTCTTCTTCATCCTTTTCCTGCTGTTCCGCTATCAATGGTCCGATGTCTTCTGCATGAAATGATTCAGCCGTTTCGTTCTGTAAGGCCTGAGCCATGATCTTTTGAAAGATGAGTGTACTTCCCTGGCTGCTGTTAGTGGTTAAATAATGTTCTTTATCCGTTTTATCGTAGCCAGCCCATACAGCTCCTACTAAAGAAGGGGTGTAACCCACGAACCATTGATCCTTCACACCTGATATGCCTTCGATTGGGACCTGTGTGGATCCTGTCTTTCCTGCGATTTCATAGCCAGAGACCGCGGCATTTTTAGCCGTTCCATAGTTAACTGTCCCAAGAAGCATCGCATTCATCTTATCAACGACATCCTTCGAAGCCACCTTTGTCTTCTTTTCCTTCCAGGCTGCTATTTCTTTCCCATCCGTGTCTTCTATTTTTATAATGGCATGCGCTTCGTTTCGCTTTCCTTCATTTGCAAACGCCGCATAAGCTCCTGCCATTTGGAGTGGGGACACCCCTTTATCCATCCCGCCTAAGGCTATCGATAGATTTCGGTCATTTTTTTTGTCATAAGGAATCCCAAACCGTTTGAGCGCATCCAGCCCCTTGTCGATTCCAATTTCATTCAGGAGCCAAACGGTTGGCACATTCAAGGAATTCATCACGGCTTCATACATTGGGACCTCCCCTTTATAAGTGCCGCTCAAATTCGATGGTTCATAATTCCCGAACTCCATCTTCTCGTCTTTTAAAGAGTCGGTCATTTCATATCCTTCTTCAATTGCCGGTGTATAAACAGCGAGCGGTTTAATCGACGAACCAGGAGATCTTTTCAGTTGCGTCGCCCGATTATATCCCATGAATTGATGCTCGCCCCTCCCCCCAACAAGTGCCTTAATGCCGCCTGTTTTAGGATGAAGAAGGACCGTCCCACTTTGCACCAATATGTCATTGCTTGTCCCAGAAGGGAAATTGGCATCCTGGCTATAGACTGATTCGGCAGCCTGCTGCATCGGTTGATCTAATGTGGTATATATTCTATAGCCCCTAGTGAGTAATTGCTGGAGCTCCAATCCATACATGGTGGAGGCTTCAGATAGGACATGGTCTATATAATAAGGATACTTCCCTTTTAAAGGATCTGTATCTTCACCTAACTGTAGTGATACTTCATCCTTTTTGGCAGAAGCCGCTTCCTCTTCGGTCAAATATCCGTGTTCGGTCATTCTAGACAGTACCAAATCCCGTCGTTTAACCGCCCCTTCTGGATTTTTGTACGGATCAAGCTTGGAAGGCAAGTTAATGACCCCAGCAAGCAAAGCCCCTTCGGCGACGGTTAACTCAGAAACATCTTTTGAAAAATATATGTTCGCTGCCTTTTTGAGTCCCCATGCTCCATGTCCAAAATAAACTTGATTCACATACATTTCCAAAATTTCATCCTTTGTATACGTACGTTCCAATTCTTGAGCGATGAAAAACTCTTCTATCTT
Source organism: Peribacillus sp. NPDC097197 (assembly GCF_050278025.1). Classification (NCBI taxonomy): domain Bacteria; kingdom Bacillati; phylum Bacillota; class Bacilli; order Caryophanales; family Bacillaceae; genus Peribacillus; species Peribacillus sp. NPDC097197. The sequence goes on from NZ_JBNNST010000008.1 coordinate 25,797, forward strand.
TCTTTTCAAGGTCCGATCTGATTCAAGCATGGTGATTTTTACAAGTTGTTGGGTAAGTGTACTCCCGCCTTCAACAACGCTTTTCGCCTTGACATTTTTCACCATCGCACGCATGATCGCTTGATAATCTATGCCATGATGTTCATAAAAACGGTGATCCTCAATGGATACGACCGCTTGAATGAGATGTTCCGGGATCTCCTCTATCGCGACGCCTTCCGATTTATTAGCCGTGACGGTACTGGCTAAGTTCCCATCCTCGTCATAAATCTTGGTCGGTTGCTGAAGTTGATCCTGGAGATTGCTTATATCCACAGTTTGTTTAAAATATATGAACAAACCGGCTCCCACTACAACAATGATTGATATAATTATAAGACCTATTTTCAATAACGCTCTCATTTGTACCCCCATTTTCCCAGATGCGACATGCTCCATTAAAAACATTTTGCCCTTTTTATGAAAGAAAACTCTTGCAATGGCTAAAAGGGAAAACAAATTCCACAACATTTTTCCCCTTATCCTTTTCCATACAAAGTGCCTACAATATTTCTCCCTTTCATGCCTAGTCTTTTCTTTTTCCATACCCTTTACCCACATTTATAAATCAATATACACCTGAAAAAGGCATGAAACCAATAAAAACGGGTATATAACCTATAATGACAAATTATGGGGAGAGATAATCTTAGATGAAACAATTAAAACGTATCGTCGCCGCTTATGATGGAAATGAAGAGAGCAACCGCGCAGTGGAATATGGAGCTTCATTAGTAAAGGCCTTTCCGGAAGCTGAATTGACCATTGTTCAAGTTCTGAATCCAAAAGGTGAAAGCCGCATCATCGAGAGTGCATCCGCTCCTGGGTTCGTACCGGCAGCAGGATTTTATGTCGACCCTTCACAAACGCATCCCGTAACAGAAGTAGAACAACAAAGTCAAATGCACATGAACGATACTCCCACCGTTCATGAAAACAATGTGAGGATGGCTGAAAGCAATATGATGAGGTTGCTCAGTGAATGCCAGGTTAATGGAAATATCGAGATTTTAGAGGGAAATGCCACGGATAGCATATGTGACTATGCAAAGCGGACGAACACCGATTTAATCATCGTCGGCAACAGTGCAAAAAGCGGCCTGGAAAAGTTCTTCCTCGGAAGCACCAGCAGTTCCATAGCCAAGCAGGCACCATGCTCGGTATTTATTGCAAAATAATGGAGAAAAGGGCCGGCTCATAATCGAGCCGGCCCTTTTAAAAGGTCTGTCTTTAGATGGCTTTCTTCAACAAGACATTCGAAGCAGCCGAATAGAGCACCATTACCACGATTGCTGATAAAATAAAACTAAACAGCATATATGTCCCATTGTAAATCAAGGAATAGAGGACGACTGGTTGCCCGTCTGGCGCATATTCCCCAAAGAAAACGATACCTGCTGTAAAATGGCAAAGAAACCTCAGGAAGCTCCCCACAAACATGCCACAAACCGCATATATATCCCCTCTTAACCGTTTTCCCCCTTTACGGTTATTCACAAATTTATTCATGAACAACCCGGATAATCCCACGGCGGTAAAAGCAAGGAAATATTCGATAAATCCTTGAAGCGGCGTTGCCAGAAATGCCAAACCAGTGGCAATCTGCAAAAGCCCCAATAGTAAACCGGTGGCCATTCCGCCCTTGATTCCCCAACGATAGGCCATTAAGAATATCGGTACCATGGCAATGGAAATCGATCCCCCCTGTGGCCATATCCTTGCAAAGACAAAACCGGAGACTATATCCAGCAGTAATGCCAATGCAGAAAAAATCGCGACCTCTGTCATGAATAATGTTTTATGTTTCATCATCTCTCACCCTTCTCCACGTGCAAAAGTGCCCATGAGTCCCGTGTCGCTTTTTCGGCATGCAAAAAAGCAACACCAGGGCGGTAATGGATGCCCAGTATTGCTATCCAAAACCACATCCCTACGCTAGTACTAACTAACAGGTTCATAGGGTCTGAACTCAACCGTTCACTCTCAGCCATCTTGGCTCCCCTTGTGGAAGTATTTAATTTTTGTTCCTCGGTTAGAATATACTACTAGTTTCTCTAATTGACAAGTAAATAACACGATTATATCCACGAGCATTTTTCCCTATTACTGGTTATATTTTTTCATCCAGCCAACTTCTTTACATGGCCTCAATACACATGCCATATGCCAAGTTAGATGGATAAAGACGACAATTTTTCTATAGACTCACTAGGGTTCAATTTGATATCTTTATAAAGGTTATTTTGCACGAGGGGGAAAAGACATGGATAAACATTCAATTTCTGCTGAAAAGGGCGCCTATATCAGTATAGCCGCATACATATTCTTGTCGGCCCTCAAATTAACGTTTGGTTACTTTGGAGACTCGAAAGGACTTTGGGCAGATGGTTTAAACAACACGACCGATATCATTGCCTCTGTCGCTGTATTAATAGGCTTAAAAATATCAAGGCGACCACCTGATAATAATCATTCATACGGTCATCTGAGAGCTGAAACCGTAGCTTCTTTGGTTGCCGCCTTCATTATGATCACCGTCGGATTACAGGTCATATACAGCGCCATCGAATCATTCTTTTCGCAGGACGCGACAGTTGTACCAAATATGTTCACAGCTTATGTCGCTTTATTCTCCGCCATCTTCATGTACGGGGTATATCGTTACAACTTGGCTTTAAGCAAAAAAATAAACAGCGCCTCCATCCATGCTGTCGCACAGGACAACCGTTCTGATGCTCTTGTCAGTATCGGTGCTTTTATAGGTATTATCGGTACCACAATCGGCATAGACTGGTTGGATGCGGTTGCGGCTTTAGTGGTAGGTCTGATGATCTGCAAAACGGCTTGGGATATTTTCCACGACGCTTCACTTTCCTTGACCGACGGTTTCGATGAACAGCATCTCCAACAAATAGGTCAAACCATCCTGTTGACGGATGGGGTGAAAGACATGAGTGAAATTAAAGCTCGGATGCATGGGAATGAAATTCTGGTTGAAACAACCGTGCATGTCAATCCGCTCTTGACCGTCATCCAAAGTCATGACATTACAGTGAAGGTTGAAGAAAACTTATTAAAGGAACATGACATCAAACATGTCATTGTCCATATCGAACCCTATACATTTCAAAAAAAAGGTACCCGTCAATAATGAACGGTGCCTTTTTTATATGTGTAAACCCCCTATTAATACAATGTTTACCTAATATAAACAAAGCCTTTCCCCTTTTACCGATCATTTACCGCATGAATGAGTATTTAAAGAACGCTTTCAATCTGTTATTATTAAAACCATATATTACATTTTGGAATTATATTCTAATTCATTCATAATTAAGTAAGATAAATTCATTTTCCTACACATGGAGGGCAAAATGGTATTGAATCGAGAAATGACTCTTCACTTCCTATCTTCTCATAAAACTACTATCCTTACCGAATGGAAAGAGCGATTAAAGCATTTATCAGATGGCTATATAGAATATTTTGAAGAAGAAATAGAAAAAATTCTAAATTCACTGATGAAACAACTGAAAAATACAGATACTAACATAGATGATATGCTGAAGGATTTAGGGGAAAAGATTTCAGCCGGCCGGGTTAAACAGCATTTGAATATGGATATGTTCTTTTCCATAACCTCTACCGGAAGATCGATCATCATTGATCAATTTCTCGCTTACGAAGCCATCAAAGGAGAACTATCTGCGGTTATCCACCAAATAAATGCGTACTTCGATAAACTCATTTATTTCGCTTTATCCAGTTATACCGATTTAAAGACGAAGCAGGTTGCGGAGCAATATCAGCTGATCAATCCAAATCATAAAGACCGTTTGACCCTTTTAGGCCAGATGACATCAAGTTTTGTCCATGAGTTCCGGAATCCCCTTACTTCCATCATGGGTTTCATTCAATTATTACAAGCCGAACAGCCAGAGATTAAGTATCTGGACATCATTTCAAAGGAATTGGATCAGCTTAATTATCGGATTACACAATTTCTTAACCTTTCAAAGAGGGAAACGGATACTACACAAATTGAAATATTTCCAATCGCCCCCCTGGTAGATGAAGTGATTGAATTCCTATACCCTAGCATCTTGGAAGTAAATGCTTCCGTCTCCTGTAATATTGAGGGCGAAGCCCAGTTGGCCGGCTCCAAGGAGGAATTCAGGCAAGTGTTACTCAATATCATATTGAATGCCCTGGATGTGGTTACGGAAACGCCAAATCCATCCATAGACATTTCCGGTTCGGTCGCATCAGGTTTCTTAACCTTGAATATTTCTAATAACGGTCCAAAGATACCTTCCGAGGTGCTTCCTAGCATCTTTGAACCCTTCATCACAACGAAAAAAAGGGGCACAGGGTTGGGACTATTCGTTTGCAAGGAAATCATCCTGAAGCATCAAGGCACCTTGACTTGTCATTCAACAGACTTCTTAACTACATTCTCCATACGCGTAAAAACAAAATCATAAGTAAAAGTCACCAAATCAAGGGGAAGTAGTGTGTAATTTTTGACTGATTCCCTGATAGTTCCTTATACTATAATTAGGTGACTTGTATAATCGTGATGAATAAATCTAAAGATTGGTAAATAAAAGCTCGAAGACATTCATTTCAAGATCATTCCATCTACTTTTTTTACAGTCATTATACATTTTATTCATTTTTGTTTTTGGGAGGTGACTGGGATAATTAACCCGTTTGGTAAAAGTAAACGGTTCAATTACATCCCTCACTATTGGACATATTTAGTTTAGCCTTAGTCATTATCTTAATCGCTTTAACCGCCTTTTTTGTTGCTTCCGAGTTTTCAATCATTAGGGTACGAAGCTCGCGAATCGACCAATTGATAGAAGAAGGAAACAGGAAAGCCTTAGCTGCAAAAAAGGTGACATCCGATCTCGATGAATACCTATCTGCAACACAGCTCGGCATTACCGTGACCGCCCTTGGACTTGGGTGGCTTGGGCAACCGACAATCTATAAATTGATAGAACCTTTATTCGAGCTATTACATATTCCGAACAAAGTGGCAGGTATTTTGTCCTTTATCATTGCATTTTCCCTAATGACCTTCTTGAATGTCGTCGTAGGTGAACTCGCACCTAAAACGGTTGCCATACAAAAAGCGGAAGAGGTTGCCTTGGCCATCGCCAAACCTCTGATCCTTTTCCATAAGATCGCGTTTCCGTTCATCTGGTTATTGAATCATTCCTCTCGGTTTGTCGTTGGATTATTCGGCTTCAAATCCGCTTCGGAAAGCGAGCTTGCTCATACGGAGGAAGAATTACGTTTCATCCTTTCGGACAGCTATAAAAGCGGGGAAATCAATCAATCCGAATTCAAATATGTAAGCAATATATTTGATTTTGATGACCGGGTAGCCAAGGAAATCATGGTTCCAAGAACAGAAATCCTTACCATTTCCAAAGATGAAACCGTACAAGGTTTCGTCGATGTTGCCAAAACGGAAAAATACACGCGTTACCCCGTTGTCGAAGGTGATAAGGATCATGTGATTGGCTTGGTCAATCTGAAAGAAGTTTTTTCTGACCTAATTAAGGACCGGGATATCCAGTCCAAAACCATTGAACAATATACCCGCCCGATCATTCGGGTCATGGAGAATATACCCATTCACACATTACTGCTAAAAATGCAAAAAGAGCGGATTCACATGGCCATCTTGATGGATGAATATGGTGGTACTTCCGGTCTCGTCACCGTTGAAGATATCCTTGAGGAAATCGTCGGGGAAATTCGTGATGAATTCGATATCGATGAAGTTCCTTCCATTCGTAAGATCAAGGATGGACACTATATCTTGGATTCCAAACTTCTAGTAAAAGACGTGAATGACTTACTTGGCATTCACCTGGATGAAGAGGATGTAGATACAATCGGTGGCTGGATCTTAACGGAAAATTATGATGTACTAGTTGGCGACATCATGGAAAAAGATGGTTTCTGTTTCAAAGTCATTGAGATGGATGAACACGCCATCCGTTTTATTGAAGTGACAAAAAAAGTAGAACAGCTGACACTTGAGGAGAACCTTCCACAAGATTAAGAATAAGAAAAATGGCCCTAGTATTCTTACCGGGGCCATTTTTTTATATTCTTTTATCAGACCCAACCTTTTTGACCGTCACGATTGGCGGCGGGCTCTTTTTCTTCCAAATGATATACAACATGATCAAGACGAATGAAAAACCTGCTACAGGAATCAAATAAGGTGCAGTGATTTCTCTAATTTGTTGCCAATTCTCCCCCAAAATCCGACCCAATGACAAGAACAATATCGTCCAAGGGATGACGGCTGCCACTGTATAAAAAGTGAATGTCCAGGCGGACATCCGGGCAATTCCAGCTGGTATGGAAATGGCATGTCGTACGACAGGAATGAAGCGGGCTGTGAACACCACCCCCACCCCATACCGTTGGAACCATTCTTCGGCCATTATCATATGAGCTTCTTTAATGAATATATATTTTCCATACTTTAAAAGGAATGTCCGTCCTCCATAATAACCAGCCCAATAAAGGAATAATTGGGCAATCGTACCTCCCACCACCCCTGCGATAACGGCACCCAAAAAGTTCATCTTACCCATTCCGATCAAATAGCCACCGTATCCAAGTACGAGCTCACTGGGGATGATTTCCACCATCAACCCCAATAAAATACCGATATATCCCATCTCCGCAAACCAATTCAGTATCTTCATAATAAGCTCTGATATCATGTAATGACTCCCTTTACCGCTAATTTTGACTTGGTTGTCCTTCTATCCTATTGCGGAAAAATCCGTTCTATTCATTTTCCTGAAAAAAGGAACAGTCAGATTGGGATATGATTTTAGATAACAAAAAAAAAGACCAGCTTGTCTTTCCCGGTCTCCTTGTGATTAATATTCTTTTATTTCCTGTTTTTGTACATCGTTTGAAAAAGCAGTTGCGAACTCTAAGGTGAGTAAGGATGAATCAGTGTGAGAAATATTCGTGAAAATCTCCTGACGTGATTTCGTTTTTTGAATATGGACCCCGAGATTTTTGTACTTGTTGATTATTTCATTTTTCATGCTTACCCTCCCTTCCTGCTGTATTCGTTATCCTTTACGTTCCCATTAAAAGTAAGGCTAAAACCTATCTGGATAAATACTCGCCAAAAAGGGTAGATATTCTCATCAATTAACCTGTATCGTTTGTAACTGATGTTCATGCACTTCTTCTTTTTCCACATGCACCTGAATCTTATAAGTTCCCGCCTCGTCAAAGGACACTTTATTTAGATAAGTCCCTTTTCCCTCTTCTTTCGCCTTGGTGAAAGAACTTTCTTCACTGCCTTCTTTCCACACCTCAAAATTTACATCTGCATCAGTCAAAGGCTTCCCATCCAAATGCACATTGGCTTCAAAGGTGGAACTGTTCCCCGCCGTCACAGGATTGTTATGAAACTCGATCAAGACATTCGACCTTGGGTGTACCGAGGTGTTTTCACTTTCATTATCAGTAATGACCACTTCTTTTTCCGGCATCACATGTTGATTTTTAGCTGTTACATGGGCAATTACATGATACTTCCCTTGTTCCTTGAAGGTGTGCATCACTTGATATGTCCCGCTTCCCGTATTCTTTGCATCTAACATTTCCCGTTTATCCTGTCCGGATTTCCTCACTTCAAAAAGAACCTCACCAGCTTCATTTACAAGTTGGCTTCCTTCCTTCACTGTGGTTTCAAGGATGACCTCTTTTCCGGAGACTAATGTCCCTTTAACGGATATAGTGGCCTCCATGGTTTCAGGTATGGCATTGCTCACTTCTTTATCTTCTGGCTTTTCGGTTTCCTGACATCCTGCTAACGCAAACAATAATATGGCTGACAAATAAAATTTCTTCATCGAAAACTTCCTTCTTTTTCATAATTAACCGATAAGACGGTCGTTTTATACACCATCCTTCCCAGATAACTGAAATATATACATTCTATTAAGTTGCGGTCCGCATCACGGTTACCGAAGTCAGCATCGCCACCGCGATGATGGTCAAAAATGAATAGAAAAACACAGTCAGGTCCACCACGCTCAGGCCCACAATGAGGACACATCCATCTATGAAGAATATTAACATGCCGGCATTAAGCCCGCTTTTCCTGGAAATGATCTGTGCAAGCATGTCGGTCCCGCCTGTTGATGTTCCATACCGGAGCATGAGCCCGATTCCCAGCCCGATTAGTCCCCCTCCGATTATGGCACTTATATAGATGGGAAGTTTCCAATCGATGACAGCCTCGGAAAAAATATCGATACATAACGAAGAGAAAAGTAGGCCATGCAAACTGTTGAGGAATAGTTTTTTTTCGTAATACCAAGCATATATATATAGGGGAATACTGCTCAGAATAACGCCTAACCCAGTTGGAAGCCCTAGAAAATAATGAATGATTAAACCAATCCCAATCATGCCACCATCCAACAAGTGATAAGGAATGAGAAAAAAATTAATTCCTACACCCACAAGCAAACTTCCGGCCAGTATGGCTGCCATCTTTTCGATGATCATCATGACTCCCACATCCTTTATAATGGATAACCTTGTCCCAATCCTATATCCTATGTACAGAGAAGCTAAAAATTAATAAAAGGCCTTTTTTATTTTTTATAGGCATAGACCTTTAGTTTTCTGAATATTCCATTATATAATGGTTATAGGAAAGGAATTGGTCAAAAACCGTCAAATAGTGAAACAAATGAACCTTTTACAAGCCATTTCCACCATTTTGCGAGTATTAGGCAATTTGACTGGATGACTAACTCTTTCTATAATGAAAGTATTTAAATCAATTAAACTGAGGTGATTGGATGGGACATTAAAGAACGTTCGTTGTGACGGACGGACGCTGCTTTGCCTGGCGAAAAAGTGCACGGTATTAAATAATCTTGCTTGCATTTTCCTTGCAAAATTCTTCTATTTCCCGTCTACGTATCGCTAATACACATATACTAGTACTCTATTCATTTAAAAACGGAGTGTAAACTTGCAGCCTTCATGCACGACTCCAGTACGTTTTAGCTATTTAGCACGACAAAAAAAATATACTTGTATATTTTAAAAATGTAGGAGGTGGACTCCTTATTCGTCTCATAGGCGATGTAAGGGAGACTTTTTGGACATAATAAACTTGGTACTTATTGCCATTTTAATTGCTTTAACAGCATTTTTTGTAGCTTCGGAGTTTGCGATTGTTAAAGTGAGGAGCACGAAGATCGATCAATTAATTGAAGAAGGTAAGCCGAATGCCCTAGCAGCAAAGAAGGTCACATCCAATCTCGACGAATACCTGTCAACATGCCAACTGGGAATTACAGTTACGGCATTAGGACTTGGGTGGCTGGGAGAACCGACAGTTGAAAGTATTTTGGGCCCGCTTCTCACTCAATTAAATATCCCTGAATCTGCTTCACATATCCTTTCAATCGCGATTGCCTTTTCTTTGATCACCTTCATTCATGTGGTGGTGGGAGAACTGGCACCAAAGACGATGGCCATTCAAAAAGCAGAGCAAGTAACATTATTCATTGCCAAACCGCTAATTGGATTTAACAAAGTCATGTATCCTTTCATCTGGGTACTTAATGGCTCTGCAAGAGTGCTAACAAAAATGTTTGGATTAAAAGCAGTTTCTGAGCATGACTTGGCTCATACGGAAGAAGAGCTTCGCATCATTGTTTCAGAAAGCTATAAAAGCGGCGAAATTAACCAATCTGAGTTTAAATATGTGAATAAAATTTTTGAATTCGATGATCGCATAGCAAAGGAAATCATGGTTCCTCGTACCGAAATCGCCACGATTTCCAAAGATGATACCATACAGCAGTTTTTTTCCATCATGGCTGAAGAAAACTTCACTCGATACCCAGTTATCGATGGTGATAAAGACCATATCATCGGACTGGTCAATATCAAGGAACTTTTCACGGAAATGATAGACAAGAAAAATCAGGCAACATCTACGATCAATCGTTATGTTCGTCCGATCATTCGTGTCATCGATAGCATCCCCATCCACGATTTACTTTTAAAGATGCAAAAAGAACGTGTACACATGGCAATCCTCATGGATGAATATGGCGGCACATCGGGATTAGTGACCGTTGAAGATATCCTGGAAGAGATTGTCGGTGATATTCGGGATGAGTTCGACTTAGATGAAGTCCCTGACGTTCGTAAAGTGAAAGAAAATCATTATATTATCGATGCAAAGGTATTGGTCAGTGAAATAAATGATTTACTTGGCATCGATATCAACGATGAAGATATCGATACGATGGGTGGCTGGATTCTTACCGAGAACTACGAAGCCAAACAAGGCGATATTCTGAATTATGGACCTTACCATTTTAAAATAAAAGAAATGGAAGACCACCATATCAGCTATATCGAGATTTATAAACCTGCAAAAGCAGTTAGCGAAGTAAAGGAATTTCCTTTAATGTCGCAGACTGAAATCGTTTCTTAATGGAAAACCCCGCCCTAGTTTATTAGGACGGGGTTTTTTCTACCCTACATCATGGCATCTTCCATGATTTCACTTTCATTATGGTACATGAGACAAAAAACTTTCATATTATAGTAAGAAATCCCCCTCTATTTATAGTGATTGAGGTATAGTTCTACCTTTCTTGTTTCATACTGTTAAAGAAACATCATCATAATTAAGGAGTGAAGACTGATGAAAGTTATAACCATTTGCCAGCAATGCAAAGGGAAAGGCAAAACTCGCTATCTACAGTTCTTTTCACGGAACTGCAATCATTGTAAAGGAAAAGGTAAAACGGTTAAAGATATGTCCAATTCAGTAAACTCCATTAAGAATTTCTAACAATGGCTCATATTTTAAAATGATGAAGCTTGATGACACCAGCCCTCTTCAATGTATTATAAACGATGAGAATAGCCGGCCCTAGGAAAAGTCCGATTACCCCCAGCACTTTAAATCCTAAATAAAGACTGACAAGCGACGCTAGCGGGGTTAAACCCATATTTGCTGAATAGATTTTTGGCTCAATGGTCCTCCTGACAACGGTTATGACCAGGAACAAGATGATTAGACCAATGCCAAGGTGATGATTTCCTTGCGTCCATACAATGACAGCCCAAGGAACGAGCACTGACCCTGTTCCCAATATCGGGAGAATATCGACGATGACGATTAAAAGAGCCAAGATCAAGGTGTATTTCACATCTAGGATCCATAGTCCCGCATAGGCCATCAAGAACGTGAATAAACTCAATACAATCTGCGCCCTAAAGAACCCGACAGCCGCCATACTAAGATCTTGATAAACCATGGTGATTTTTTGGTAGGTTGACTCCCTTAAAAAAGAAACTAGCTTTCTCTTCAACATCGGAAGCTCAAGACTGATTAAGAATAAAGCAATTAAATAGATTAAGAAATCTATAAAAAAGGCGGGTACGAGCGTAACAAGCTGAACCATGTCCTGGACAAAGTCCTTCGTAAACCCCTCAAGAGCCATGACCCCTTTTTCCATCGTAAGTTCGATTGACTGAATGAGATTAGGCGGCAACGTTTGGGAATATTGCTCCCATTGCCTGATGACCGGCAAAATTGCCGTGAGATAAATTTCTCGAATTAAAATCGGTAGCTTTTCAGAATGGACGATAATCCGTTTGATTAGAACGGAAAGCGAGAAATAAATCAAGCCGATAAAGCCACCTACATAGATAATGAAGGAAACCAACACGCCCCAGAGGCGATGTACGTTTAACATTTTGCTTATAAAGTTCACTAATCCATCCAATATGATGGCGGTTACTAGAGCAAAAATCAGCGCCCACGAGTAAGGAATCAAGAATATAATCCCTAAAAGGATAGCCGCCTTCCAAAACCAGCGAAAAAACATAGCGAAATTCAATTACTACACCCCCTTGCCCTTTCCTATTTCTCCTATATTTATGAAAGAATCTCCCATATATTTCGGTTATACGTTTTATTTTCTCATTTCAAGGGAAAAGATAAGGAAAGAGATGGAGGGATCGATTATGGATAACTTAAAAAAAGATAAAACTCTGCAGGAACGTAATGATAAATCCAAGGCTTTCAAAGAAAATCAAGAGAAACAACTAGAACGTGATCAGCTTGTCATGCCCATCGACGATTTGCCACTAGAAGACATTAAATACGAAAAAGAAGAAGAACGAAATAAAGAAGAAACCAAACACCGCTCCGCAAGCGAAAGAATTTAACGACAAAAAACCAGCTTCCATGCTGGTTTTTTTAGTTGATATTTTTGTAAGGGGCAAATTGGAAAAAGATAGTTCCCCATGATTTTCAAGACGCTACTTAAAATTTCTGTATGTTTGTCGTATAATACAAAGGGTCATTCTCTTTTTGGCACTTGTTTATGTTCAACTACTCACAAAGTACGACAAATGATACCCCTTACATGTCTTGAAGATAAAATCGGTTATGAGTAAAATGAATCATATGAATCTTTCTTTATCTTAGACTTTTTCAATTTATAAATTATAATGAAGTGGCCGCTCATTATGAAGGAGAATTATATGAAAAACAAACAAAATCAGCTATTCCATCAACATTTACAATTATCCAGAACTATCGTAAAAAATATGAACGAACAGATCACAAGCCTGAATATTTATCATAACCAATGGACAATCTTGAATTATTTAAAGAACTGTGGTTATTCTACCATCAATGACATATCCAATTATCTAGACGTTGATAGCGTGATCATTACCCGTTCCGTGAATAGCATGGAAGAGAACCATATGATCAAACAAGTCCCTGGGAAGGATGAAGAGGAAAAGCGAATTGAACTCACGCCCAGAGGAAAAGAAGTACATATGAAATGCATGAAGATTGCGGATAAGATCGAAGGAAAAGCCTTAGATGGCATTTCCGAAGAGGAGCAGGACTTATTTTTCCAAACACTGCTTAAAATTCTAAATAATATTAGAGATTAATTGCCATCATTCTTTTAAATCCCTTTTATATAAGCGATTCAAAAGCTAGAGCCACGCCTTTTTTAACAGGCGAATCCCTTCTTTGATATCTGATTCAGATAAACCGCCATATCCCATCAAAATGGTTGGATGGTTGTCTTTCTTTGAATGATAAACTGAAGTGGGGTACACCTTCACTCCCTTTCTTTCAGCGGTTTGAATAAGCTCGGCTTCGGATTTATCACTATGGACTTGCACTAGAATATGTAGTCCGGACTTCTCTCCTATTACCGTTATTTGATCATGGAAGGTTTCTTCTAGTTCAGCAAGCAACACTTGATTCTTTTTTCGATACAAGATTCTCATTCTATTCAGATGCCGTTCCCAATGGCCATCTTTTATAAAAAGACAGACCGTTTCTTGGATCATTTTGGAAATGGTCTGTTTGTATCCTTGTAATTTTCTTTGGTAAAGATCGGCTAACTCAGGAGGTAGTACCATATATCCCGCTCTAATCGTGGGAATCAATGATTTAGAAAACGTGCCTAAATAGATTACCCTTCCACCTGTATCCAGACCTTGCAGAGACGGTATAGGTTTGCCTGTATGTCGGAATTCTCCATCATAGTCATCTTCAATAATATAGCCATTCTTTCTACCTGCCCATTTCAATAATTCCACCCTTCGTGATATGGGCATGATCATTCCTAACGGGAATTGGTGAGAAGGGGTAACATAGGCGATATCAGCTTGGCTTTCCTTTAATGATTCCACACACAACCCGCTTTCATCACAAGGAATGAACCTCATCTCAGCTCCCTCCACTTTCAATACTTCTCTCACCCGATGAAACCCGGGGTCTTCCAACCCAAATACTCTCTCCTTGCCAAGAAGAAGCCGCAAAAGATGAATGAAATACTGTGTACCCGCTCCGATGATGATTTGATTAGGGACACACCGCACCCCTCTTGACTGAAAAAGGTAGTCCGCAATTTCGTTCCTAAGACCATGCTCCCCTTGAGGGTCCCCGCTGATGAACATGTCCCTTTCCTGAAGGTACAGCGTATTATTCATGCACTTTTTCCACACGGTATGTGGGAAGGAGTCGATATCCACATGGCCATAATGAAAATCTATCATGTTGGTTACAATTGGCAAAATGGTCTCTGGATTACTAGTCGTGGTTACTTGCTCCATAATGGAAGAAATCCGATCGATTTCCGCTGCGAAATATCCTTTTCTCACCCGGCTCTCCACATACCCTTCCGCGATTAGCTGCTGATAAGCTGAATCCACCGTATTCAAGCCAATACCTAAATGAACGGCTAGCTTTCGTTTTGAGGGTAACTTCATTCCAGCCTTTATTTGCCCATTCTGAATTTCCCTTTTCAAATAGTGATACAGTTGAACATATAATGGTCGATCCTTTGTTTTTTCGAGTTGAAAAGTGATTTCGTACATGGCGCCCACCCCTTTACTGGTTCCATAAATTATAACAGTTCTGGTTCTTATTATAGTACCAGATTTTTTTTATAATCAGGATATTACTTGATTGGAGGAATGAACATGAAGCCGTTTGAATTAACCGGGAAATACGTTTCACTGGTACCCCTGATGGAAAATCATATCGAACCGATTTACACAGCCTCCCTCCCCAAAGAAATCTGGGTGTGGAGTGCGACGAAGATTTTGTCTCATCAAGACGCTGTGGAATTTGTACAGCAAGGCATCTTATCAAGGGAAAAGAATCAGCACCATCCCTTTGCGGTAATCGATTCTTCGACTCAATCGGTTATCGGCAGCACAAGCCTAAGGGATATACGATTCGATAATCAAACAGTGGAAATCGGCTCGACCTGGTATCACCCTTCAAAGTGGAGGACAGCCGTCAACACCGAATGCAAATATTTACTTTTACAGCATGCCTTTGAAACGTGGCACATGAATCGTGTAGAATTCAGGACAGATGAGCTGAACAGAGCTTCACGTGCGGCCATTGCTAGGCTTGGAGCTGTTGAAGAGGGGATGTTACGAAAAGAAAAAGTACTGAAAGATGGGAGAGTCAGAAACACCATGGTGTTCAGCATCCTCAAAGAAGAGTGGCCGAATGTGAAGCAGAAGTTGGAAGGGTTTTTGGGGAAATGAATCAAGAGAGTGCCCATTCATTTGGACACTCTCTTGACCATGGATTAATTTTCGGATGATTGTTTATGAGCTGTACTTTCCTTCTCCTTTTGCTGTAAAGATTCATTCTGCTTTTTAATAGAACGAATGAATATGAATACGACAATAGCGAAAAAAAGTGGCATGAGCAACGCAAACAATAGATAAATGGAATCGCCGAAAAGCATGATTTTTCCTCCTATGCTCTATCCAGTAAGATGGGATGCCTACATTGGATTGATTTCCCTAACGGCATTAGGTGCTCCCGATGGTTTGAGATAAACGAATCATGTCCCTGCACTGTATCCCATTTTCATAAATGGGCTCTGGATAATTCCTCGTGAAAAAATCGCGATCGATTTCGGTTATTCTAAATCCACATTTTTGATAAAGGGCCAGCTGCCCCATCCCTGAATTACCCGTGCCGATTTCGATGGAGTGATACCCCAGTGACTTCGCATGATGAACCGCATGATTGACCAGTCTTTTCCCCTGGCCTTCACCTTGGTATTGTTCCGCTACAGCAACGTTGACGATTTCTATCGTGTCATCGGACAATTCCTTCAAGACATACACGCCGGTTATCAGCCCATCCGATTCAGCGACAAAACACGTGCCCCTCTCCAAATAGGTCTCAACCAATTCTTTTGAAGGATCAGCAAGCAACAGTAACTCCATCGGTGGTGCCTCGCCTGGATTCAAGGGTCTAATTTTCATGACATACTCTCCTAGATTCTATATTCATTTCTTCAACCAACTCTCCCATCAATACCGAGGCGGGAAGCGTTCGACTCCGTTTGTATCCTTCTCCTGCCCATAGAGCCATCAATTCAGGTTCGCCTTTTTGTCCCGCCACCTTTCGCATCTGTTTCGTCATGTGATGAACATAAGGATAGGCTGCCGGGGCGACCCTGTCATATTCCATTAAGAAGCAATTCACCAACCCCCGAGCACGGCGGCCGCTAAATGCCCGGGTGATCGCCGTTTCGGTAAACCGTGGATTATGGAGCGCTGCCTTATGAGCTGGGCTTGCGCCACTTTCCGGGCAACATAGAAAAGCGGTTCCCAACTGTGCCGCTACTGCCCCTGCTGCAAGAACACCGGCAATGTCTTTTCCATCCATCAATCCGCCTGCGGCAATTATCGGCACGTTCGTTTCTTTTTTTACGATCTTGATCAATTCCAAAAGCGCTTGGTCACTTTCTGACTCGTTATCAAAACTGGCACGATGGCCGCCTGCCTCAATCCCTTGTACACAAAGGATATCCGCTCCCGCCGTAACTGCAATTTGTGCCTCTGTAGGGTTCGTCACCGATACCGTAACAAGCGTACCGGCATGTTGGAGTTCCTTGATGATACCGGATTCTGGACACCCAAATGTGAAACTCACAACGGCGACCCGGAGTTCTTTTAACACGGCTATTTTATTGACCCAGTCATCATCGTCGCTCATGGGTTCCCCTATTGAAGCCCCTACACTTTCCGCCTCTTTTTGTATTTTTTCCCGGTAGGCGGTGAGTCTGGATTCATCCACAACCTCTTTACTTGGCACGAACACATTCACGCCAAAAGGCCGCCCAGTCAATCGGCGCACCTCTTCCATTTCGTTTCTCATTTCCTCTGCAGTTTTATATCCAGCTGCGAGAAACCCCAATCCTCCTGCAGCAGAAACCGTTGCGGCCAGTTTCGGTGTGGATGCGCCTCCAGCCATTGGGGCTTGAATGATGGGATATTTCATTAAATCTTGAAGCATTTATAACAGGCCCCTTTCCATTTTTCATGATTCACTTATCAAAGTTATGTTTTCTTGGTATAATGATTGTCTGTAAGAGAAAAGTGTCTTAACTGATCACCCTTTATATCTTGCAAATATAAATCATAGGTGGTAATTAAAAAATGGAAACAAAACCATATAGAGTTTTATTGTATTACTTGTATACACCAATCGAGAATCACGTAGAGTTCGCTGCCGAACATCTTGCGGCATGTAAAGAACTTGAATTGAAAGGCCGGATTTTAGTTGCCCAGGAAGGGATCAACGGTACGGTATCCGGTACAATCGAACAAACCGAAAAATACATGGACATGATGAAAAGCGATCCCCGCTTTGCTGATATGGTCTATAAAATCGATGAAGCCGATGGCCATGCCTTCAAAAAAATGCATGTCCGTCCAAAAAATGAACTGGTTACGCTTCGATTGGAAGATGACGTCGATCCAAACCAGACGACAGGGAATTACTTAAGCCCAAAAGAATTTTACGAGCAAATGCAAGATGAAAATACAGTCGTACTTGATGCGAGAAATGACTATGAATTTGATTTGGGTCACTTCCGCGGCGCAATCAAGCCAGATATCACGAATTTCCGTGAACTTCCGGAATGGGTACGTGAGAATAAAGAGATGTTTGAAGGTAAAAAAATCCTTACGTATTGCACAGGCGGAATCCGTTGCGAGAAATTCTCCGGATGGCTTGTCAAAGAAGGCTTTGAAGATGTCAGCCAGCTTCACGGAGGCATCGCAACGTACGGAAAAGACCCTGAAGTGCAAGGCGATCTTTGGGATGGTCAAATGTATGTATTCGATCAAAGAATTGCCGTTCCGATCAATCAAAAGGAACATGTCATCGTCGGCAGGGATATCTTCTCCGGAGAACCATGTGAGCGTTATGTGAACTGCGCGAACCCGGAATGCAACAAGAAAATCCTTTGCAGTGAAGAAAACGAGCACAAACACTTACGCAGCTGTTCCCACGAATGTCGGGTGCACCCACGTAATCGCTATGTAGTAGAGCATAACTTGTCTGAAGAAGAAGTCGCAGAACGACTACAACTTATTAAAGAAACGGCTACAGCAGAATAAGCCATGAAACCCGAATCAATCGACTCCTTGTCCTGATTCGGTTTTTTTTCATGCTTTTCTCTTACTTCTATATCACGATAGAAAAATCCTTTTTTTTCAGCTTTTTTGTCTATGGTTGAATTAATATGTTGCGTGGTTGAAATATTGCTTGGTATGGTTGAAATAATTCGGATTGCGGTCGAATTATCGCCGTTCGTGGTTGATTTAGGCCAAGCTAAGCTACAAATAGTATGTAAAAAGCGATTCCTCCATAGAAGAATCGCTCATGCCCTTACTTATCTGTGCTTACTACAATCCCGCATGCTTGCCTGTCACCGGCATCACCTGTTTTTAACGTGTCCTCATTCGGGCCCTTTTCTCCATCCGCTTCATAATGGTCAGGAATATTGGCAAAGTTGTCCGGATTTGCATGAACGATGACCGAAAGCTCTTCTTGCTTCAGTTGTTCCACTGTCATGTTATCCAACGTGGCTGTATATTTGGCCGTTCCATCTTCTTTAGCAAAAAGAGGAAGCATATCCCCAGCATGATTGGAATGCTTTTCATCTGTTGGATTGAAGTGCCCCCCGGCTGTAGTAAAAGGCCCTTCCTTTGCATCCGCTTCACATGCTGCATTTTCATGAATATGAAACCCATGATAACCGGGTTCTAACCCTTCCAGTGCCGCTTCGATCAAGACGGAATTCTCTTCCGCGGAAAAATTGACAGTACCTAAAGTTTTACCCGCAGTATCCTTAACTTCCGCCTGTGCTTGTGGGTCCACTTCCGTTTGGGTTCCCTGTACCGGTTTTGAATCTTCCACGGTTTTGTCTGCATTCGTTGAGTTATCCTCTGAATTGCATCCATACAACAAAAAGGCGGCACATGCTGGCAACAGCAGCTTTTGCTTATAGTTCATCATCAGTACCCTCTCTCTCTCTTTCATTTATGTATAGTCTTCTTAATCATTTCCACTATTTTGAAAGGATAAACAGAGAGAGGGATAAATGGGAAAATAGATTCTATGAGCATGATAAAAAATCTAACTAATCTCACAGTAAAAGATTTTCCATACTAGTTTATTAGACTCACCTCTTATAATGGAATCACCCCAAGAATGATAGCCACGATCGTCATAACAATCGTTGTCCCACAAGCCCATTTAAATAGAAACTTTTGATGATCACCAAAGTCCACACCAACCAGCCCAATCAGAATGAATGTGGCAGGAACCAAGGGTGATAAGGGAAAACCTGTTGTGGAGTGACCTAATAAAGCGGCCCTCCCGATTTCAACTGGGGCAATTCCAAAGTTCGCCGCAGCCTCGCTAATGATGGGAATAATTCCAAAGTAATATGCGTCAGGTGAAAAAATGAAGCCCATCGGAATGCTAGTAAGTGCCACAACAACAGGTAGATGTGCACCAAGCCAATCTGGAATAACGGTCACGATGGAAGAGGCCATCGAATCCATCATCTTCGTTTCCGTGAAGACGCCCGTGAAAATACCCGCTGCAAAGATAAGTGTACAGATCATAACAAAACTATTGGCATGGCTTAATATCCTTTCCTGCTGTTCTTTTGGATTTGGAAAGTTAACGAATAATGCTATGGCAAAAGCAGAAGCGAATAAGATTTGCAGAGGCAACACTTCCATTACCAAAAATACCATTAACGCGATCGTCAATAACCAATTAAACCAAAACTTCATGGTTGTACCATTAGTAGCTTCAACCGCAGCGGCCTGTTCACCTAACCCTGAAGGCATTGGTGTCTGCAATGTAGTGATGCCCAATCTGGCTCTTTCCTTCTTCCCAAGGATATAGGCGGAAAACAGCGTCCATATCAGCCCTGCAATCATGACCGGAACGAGCGGAATGAATAAGTCTGATACTTCCACTTGTAGACTGGCTGCTGCTCTTACCAACGGGCCGCCCCAAGGGATGATATTCATGACGCCTGCAGCTAAAGCAACCACACACGCCAATATAAGCCTATTCATCCCTAACCTTATATAGAGCGGCAACATGGCTGTTACGGTGATCATAAAGGTGGAAGACCCGTCACCATCTAACCCTACTAGCATCGTGATGATGGCAGTGGCCATCACAACCTTTAGTGGGTCCCCCTTCACAAGGCTTAGTATCTTGGCAATCATAGGTTCAAATAAACCAACGTCTAGCATCAAACCAAAATATAAAATAGCAAATACAATCATAACGGCCGTTGGCGTTACCTTTATAATCCCTGCCATCATCATTTCTCCCATTTCCGACGCAAACCCACCGATCAATGCAAAAAGGATGGCAGTGAAAATGAAGGCAACCACTACAGAAAGTCGCTTTGAAATGACCAAAATAAGAAATGTGAAAATCATGCAAAATCCAAGAATCGATAACATGTAGACTCTCCCCTTACTATTTGAAATATTAACTTTCATCAAATATTTTATATTTTCTGAAAAATTAGTATTTAGTTAGTATAACACTGGGTATTTCATTAAAAAACAACTTTTTCAAACTAGATTTTTTTCTTGCCCTGAAGCATGTCTGAATCAAATACATTTAATAGAAATTGGTAAATCTGTATACTGAATAGTAAATATCAGGTAGAAAGAAGTGTTACATGTATATGGATGTTCATAAATTGGCCAAAAGGAATCTTTTCATCATGTGGTTTGCCAACTTCTTCATCGGTGGTAGCATGACGATGGTTCTTCCCTTCATCTCGTTATACATCGGTACATTTGGCAATTATTCGGCACAATATGTCCAGCATTGGTCGGGGTGGACATTCGGAATTACCTTTGTGACCGCCTTTTTATTTTCCCCCATTTGGGGACGAATCGGGGACCGTTATGGTAGAAAGAAAATCCTGATTGCCTGCGCCTTCGGTATGGGCCTATCGATTTTCTTGATGGGATTTGTAGAAAATGTCCTGCAGTTGTTCTTATTAAGAATGTTCATGGGCATATTCACTGGATTCATCTCCATGTCACAAGCTTTCATTTCCACACAGACACCTAAAGAGATTGCCGGAAGGGTCTTGGGTACTCTTCAAACGGGGAATATAACCGGCTCCCTTTTCGGACCATTGATTGGCGGCGTACTTGCGGATACTCTCGGCTACTCAACAGCGTTTAAGTTCACTTCCATCACAATTTTCGTCTCTGGACTTCTTGTATTCGCAACCAAGGAATATCAAGTTCAGCGACAAAAAGGAACAAAAGCCAGTTATTCGAGCCGGGAGGTCCTCTCGCACATTTTACGGAACCCCATTCTAGTGAATGTCATGCTCATATCAACGATTGTCCAGGTGGCTCATTTCAGCATCCAACCCATTCTATCTTTATATGTCGGGGAACTGCACGGAACTACTAATCTGGCCTTTTACTCAGGCATCGCCTTTTCCGCAGCTGGTCTCGGAAACTTATTGATGGCCAGGTACTGGGGCAGGATAGGCGACCACCATGGGCATATAAAGATTCTGGTGCTCCTTCTTTTCCTCACAGCACTCGTATATTTGCCTGGAGCTTTCATCAATCACTTTTGGCAACTTGTATTTGTACGGTTTGCATTAGGTATAGTCATAGGAGGAATTATCCCTGTAAGGATTGCCTATATCCGCCAAGAGGCTCCCGTTGCCATGCAGGGGGAAGTGCTTGGATATAATACTAGTCTCCGTTTTTTAGGCAATATCATCGGCCCGGCAATGGGAGGGATGGTTGCAGGATTTTATGGATTTTCAGCCGTTTTTATAACGACCAGCTTCCTGCTGCTGATAGCAGGACTGATCCTGTATTTGGCGTTGCATCGCAACCCGGAGTTGGCCCGGCATTCACATTGATTAGAAGACCTTTAGTAAAAAGAAGACACCCGTTAGATGATCCTTCTAACGGGTGTCTTCTTTTTCATTCAAACTTACCCAACAAGATGGTTGAACCCTCTCTGTAACAGAACTCTTCTTCGCCTGATTTCTAAAGATTTATTTTTTTACATATTCACGATAAAATAGTATTATATACCTAGTAATATATACCTATTAAGGGGTGTCAACATGTATCCGACCTTCACATATTATGCAAAAGTTCACATCATCAAGGATCAGCGTTATTGTGAATGTGGAATTATTCATAACTACCGGGGAATATTCGAGAAAAAAGACCTGAAGAAGGTTAAGTTTAAATCGGTTTCCGATATCACCTGCAGATCTTGTCGGGAAAAGTTCTTAAACGAAAAACCTAAGTCCTAGGGATATCTATTCATTTCCTCGTCTTCCTCCTTCTGTTTTTTTAAACATTATCGTGTTTTTCTGTATATTTATAGATTTGATTCTTTTTTATGTTAAGATTATTTAAGGTGAAAATCCACAAACCAGACATATCAAGCTTTTGTCGTGGTGGGTAGATTTCCAAGATTTACTTTTTTCTTGGTTTTTTTCGCCTAAAATTAGTTTAAAAGAGGGTTAAAATGCTTTTTCCTACTATCAAAACGGATGAAAGACACATCGTAAAAGACAAACATACCTGTGTATGTGGTACGAGATACAACGTATTCGCTATGTTAACCAGAAGAGACCTTAGAAAGATCATCTTCAAGCATTACAAAGAAGTAACCTGTACAGCATGTAAATCTAGCATTATACATAAAGAAGAATAAGCAGGACATATCCCCCTCCTCTCTCTAATGCTTCTACATACTCATGCAATCAAGTCCACCCCTTTCTTAGTATTATTTCATTCATCCCACAGTGTAAGGAACCGGAATTTACTTATGACTCGTAAGTTCAACAAAAAAAGACCATCTCGGGTCTTTTTTTGTTGAAGGTGGCCCACTTGGATCTTTCTATTTGGCCTAATTGATATAAATAAGGAAATTTCCATTCAATTATGAATCCATAGATAGAATAATGAAGTCATGCTATAATCTAGTACGTTACAATAGCCAATCCATACTTATATAGAGAAAAAGGAAGTGTCGTTTTGAATATATCTACATTAAAACAGGAGTGGTTTTGCAACGTTCGCGGAGACGTACTTTCCGGAATCGTCGTTGCCCTGGCCTTAATTCCTGAGGCAATAGCTTTCTCCATCATTGCCGGGGTCGACCCGATGGTGGGATTGTATGCTTCCTTCTGCATCGCCATCGTCATCTCCTTTGTTGGTGGAAGACCAGGCATGATTTCAGCGGCGACCGGGGCGATGGCACTCGTGATGGTTGACCTTGTAAAGGATCATGGCTTGAACTATTTACTTGCCGCAACTATATTAACTGGGATCCTTCAAATTCTACTGGGCGTCTTTAAAATTGGGAAGCTCATGAAGTTTATACCGAAGCCGGTTATGACTGGCTTTGTGAATTCTTTGGCCATTATGATTTTCATGGCTCAGCTCACTCATTTCAAAGGGGAAACGTGGGTCATGTATGTCATGACAGCTGGTTCACTCGCCATCATCTACCTATTCCCACGGATAACCAAGGTCGTTCCTTCCCCGCTGGTCGCAATCATCTTCATGACCATCGTGGCCGTTGCAACAGGGGCTACTGTACGGACCGTAGGCGACATGGGGCAATTGAGCGAGGCTCTTCCCATGTTCTTGATTCCGGATATCCCTTTGTCATTCGAGACATTGGCCATCATTTTTCCTTATTCCATTGCCCTAGCGTTTGTCGGATTGCTTGAATCCTTACTAACGGCTCAAATCGTTGACGAAATGACCGATACGGATAGCAATAAAAACCGGGAGGCCAAAGGTCAGGGAATAGCGAACATCGTGGCCGGTTTCTTCGGCGGGATGGCCGGATGTGCAATGATTG
Organism: Peribacillus sp. NPDC097197; assembly: GCF_050278025.1. NCBI lineage: Bacteria > Bacillati > Bacillota > Bacilli > Caryophanales > Bacillaceae > Peribacillus > Peribacillus sp. NPDC097197. The sequence continues at coordinate 49,654 of NZ_JBNNST010000008.1, forward strand.
GACAATCCGGTATCAATATCAAATCCGGGGGACGAGGTCGGCTGTCCACTTTCGTCGCCGGGGCCTTTTTGTTAATCTTGATCGTGTTATTGAATGATGTCCTCATTAAAATTCCGATGGCCGCCCTTGTTGCGGTCATGATCATGGTTTCCATCGGGACGTTTGATTGGTCCTCCTTGAAGAGGCTTCGGATCACTCCTAAAACCGAGGCGATAGTCATGATCGTAACGGTTATCGTTGTTCTTTATACGCATGATTTATCCAAAGGCGTATTCGCCGGGGTACTCTTGAGTATGATTTTCTTCTCGGCTAAAATTTCAAAAGTGTCTGTCGAGAAAACAGCGGACAACCAGGATCGGCAAATCACTTATCGAATAAAAGGCCAGGTGTTTTTTGCATCGGTCCAAGACTTCATTTCGAAGTTTGATACGAAGGAAAAAGCAGAGTCCATCATCATTGATTTTTCCAATTCGAAAATATGGGATGCCTCGGCTGTAGGAGCCGTCGAGAGAGTCATCTTAAAATACAGAGTACAGGGGAAAACGGTTCAAGTGCTTGGCCTTGATCAGGAAAGTTCTCAGCTACTAAAGAACCTCGCCTCATATGAAAAGTAAAAGGATGCATGGCTCCCCTGCATAAATTCTTGATGAACCGCCAAACTAGAGTGAATGATACTCTGGATTGGAGGGAAAATCATGTCATCCGAACAGGATTATACTGCAGCAGATTTATCACCTGACCTTCTCAATGAGTTAAAACTCTTTGAAGGAAAAATACGTGAGGAATCAAACAAAGAACTTATCGTGATTGCGTATGAAAAAGAGAAAGAAGCGTTGAATTGAAAAAAGGACTCGAAGCCACTTTCAAAGTGGCTTCGAGTCCTTTTTTTATTACTTAGCGAAGATGTCGGTTAAAACTGGTACAATTTGTTTTTTACGTGACACGACGCCTTCCAATACAGCAATGTTCTTATTCAATGTTACGTTATACGCTTTCTCCACTGCATCCGCTGATGCTCCTAGAGCCAAGGCAACGGAATCATTCGTTAAGATATCCGTTACGACGAATAAGAATAAATCCAATTCTTTCGCGGCAATAACTGCATGAATCGCTGCTTCAATTTCTGATTGCTTTGCAAGCACTTCATTCGGGTCAACAGCATTCACTTGAGCAATCTCAACTTTTGCCGTTCCCATTGAAAATTCTTTTGCATCAAGTGTGATGAGCTGATCGATGGTTTTGTCACTCAGGTCAGCACCCGCTTTTAGCATCTCCAAGCCATATGTTTCAGCATTCACGCCAGCAATTTCCGCTAATTCCATAGCAGCTGCGACGTCTTGCTCCGTGCAAGTAGGCGATTTGAATAATAAAGAGTCGGAAATGATGGCTGAAAGCATAAGTCCTGCAATGGCTTTAGGCACTTCAATTCCGTTTTCTTTATAAATCTTATTTAAAATAGTAGCCGTGCAGCCAACTGGTTCTGCGCGGTAATATAAAGGATCACTTGTTTCGAAATTAGCGATACGATGATGGTCGATGACTTCCAATACGCGTACCTGGTCAATGTCTTCGGCACTCTGCTGACGTTCGTTGTGATCGACTAAAATCACGCCATCCGCTTCCCCAGCCACTTTTTCAACAAGGCGGGGTGCTTCGAATTTAAATTGGTCCAACGCATATTGTGTTTCACCATTCACTTCACCAAGACGAACAGGTTCAGCTTGGATGCCCAGCTGCTTTTTTAGGTCAGCATAAGCGATTGCTGAACAGATAGTGTCGGTATCCGGATTCTTATGTCCAAAAACTAATATTTTTTCCACGATTTTTTCTCCTTTTTCCTAAATGATTTGGCAGGGATTTTTCTTTTCATAACCAGAATCCCTAGTTTTGCTATGCAATTTATTTTAACACAAAAACCCTGACATTCCGCGATGGAATTTTGTATTCCTCCCTATATTCTTTCATCATCCTCTTCCTTTATCCGACCTTGTCAATAGATATGAATCAGTTTTCACAAATATATATGTTGAATTATCAGCATGGATGGCTTACGATAATATAAGCATACATACTAGATATTGACTTTTCCAACAACATAAATAACTATATATAGAATTATTAACCAAGGTGCCAGAGATGGCTGAAAAGGGAATCCGGTGTGAACCCGGAACTGTCCCCGCAACTGTAAATGTGACGAAATGAGAAAACCACTGTATAGCTCTCTATACGGGAAGGACTCAAAGTAGGATGATCATGAGTCAGGAGACCTGCCTGGTTTTTTCAAGTTTCTTATTCTTCGGGGATTGAGATGATGAAACGATAGTGTAACGGCTATTTTTTCATGGCTCTTTTATCCTATCGTTTGATCCGCTCAATTTATTGGGCGGTTTTTTTTTATTCGCGTACATTTAAGAGGAGGAACATTTATGACTCAAACATATAACCCTACCATAAAAAATGACACAGAAACAAATTCAATCCAGCTGGACATGTTATCCAAGGATTTCGAAGGCAGTCTTGATATGGAAAAGTTCAAAAAGCGTTTTACTAAATGGCTCGATCGCAAAGGTGATGCTTCAGAAGAACAAACATCGAAAAAGTTGATCCAGCTTGCACTTGAAAGTGTCGATATCGATGCCCCAGACTGGACATTCGTCGCCGCAAGGGAACTATTGAATACCATGTATCGTAATGCCCAAAAGAACCGGGGCTATGAAGGCCGGAACTATGGACCTTTCTATGAATTGATTCAAGAACTCTCTCAGCAGCATGAAGGCCAACGTTACCCTGTTTATAAAGCAGAGCTTCTCGACTCCTACACAAAAACGGAAATCGAAGAATTGGGTTCGGTCATCGATCCGGAAAAAGATAAACTATTTTCATATATCGGAATCTATCTTTTGAATGATCGCTACTTGGCCCGGCCAAAAAAAGACAAGGTCTATGAACTTCCCCAGGAGCGTTTCATGATCATTGCCATGGAAATCATGAGACTGGAAAAAACGGAACACCGCCTGCAGCTTGTTAAAGAAGCCTACTGGGCAATGTCGAACCTATATATGACGGTAGCGACCCCTACCCTCTCAAATGCCGGAAAGACACACGGGCAATTGAGCTCATGCTTCATCGATGCAATCGAGGATTCCATCGACGGAATTTATCAATCAAACTATGATGCCGCAAAAGTTTCCAAGTTCGGGGGCGGCGTTGGTCTATATGTCGGGAAAATCCGTTCGCTTGGTTCTGATATCCGCGGTTTTTCCGGTAACAGTTCAGGCACGACTCCCTGGATTCGCCTCTTTAACCAAACGGCCGTCAGTGTCGATCAATTGGGGCAACGTAAAGGCGCAATCGCCATCTATCTGGATGCGTGGCATAAGGACATCATGAGCTTCCTTGACTTGAAGACGCAAAACGGCGACGACCGCTTAAAGGCGCATGACATCTTCACGGGCGTCTGCATCCCCGATTTATTCATGGAAGCCGTGCGTGACCGGAAAGATTGGTATCTCTTCGACCCGCATACCGTGAAGCAAACCCTTGGGTTCTCCCTCGAGGATTTTTATGACGAGAAAAAAGGGGATGGCAGTTTCAGGGACCATTACGCCCTTGCTGTAGAGGCGGCGGAGAATGGCATACTTCCAGGCTATAGTTTCGAGAAAATCAAAGCGATGGACATTATGAAAGGCATCATGATTTCACAATTAGAAGAAGGCGTACCCTATATGTTCTACCGGGACGAAGTGAACAGAAAGAACCCGAACAAGCATAAAGGGATGATCTATTGTTCTAACCTTTGTACGGAAATCGCCCAGAACTTAAGCCCTTCAACGATCACCGACGAATATGAAACGGAAGATGGCGATGTCGTCGTAGTTCGCAAAAGCGGGGATTTCGTTGTCTGCAACCTTTCTTCCATCAACCTGCCTCGCGCGGTGAACAGCGATGTATTGGAGAGACTGATCCCGATTCAGATCCGCATGCTCGATAACGTCATTGACGTGAATACCTTACCGGTCAAGCAAGCTTCCATTTCGAATAAGCGCTACCGCTCAATCGGCTTAGGAACTTTCGGGTGGCATCATTTACTGGCGAAGCAAAATATCTACTGGGAGTCCGATGAAGCCGTTCAGTACGCCGATACCTTATATGAGAAAATCGCTTATTTAACCATTAAAACATCCAATGAATTGGCCAAGGAAAAAGGAACCTACCCATACTTCGAAGGGTCCGATTGGCAAACGGGGGAGTATTTCGACCTTCGTGACTATAGAGATCCAAAATGGTTGGAATTAAAAGAAGAAGTGCAGCAGTATGGTACACGAAACGGCTATTTAATGGCAATCGCCCCCAATTCATCGACTGCCAAAATCGGTCATTCCACGGATGGCATCGACCCGTTATATGAAATCGAGTTTTATGAAGAAAAGAAAAACTTCAAATTTAAAGTGACAGCGCCTGGATTGACGCCCACTACGTATGAATACTATAAAAAAACGCGCTTCCATTTGGACCAAAAGGAAAGCATCAAGCAAAATGCAGCACGTCAACGTCATATCGACCAAGCCATCAGCTTCAACCTGTATGTACAAAACACGATCAAGGCTAAAGTGTTATTGGACATACACCTAACAGCATGGGAAAGCGGATTGAAATCGACTTATTATCTTCGTTCCACTTCATCCGAATACGACAATGCCTGTGAGAGCTGCTCCAGTTAACGAGTGGGAATGGAATTTACTTTATTGAAGGAGATTTTACAGATGACAAACCATATCAAGAAAATCAGGATGCTCGAACCAACCCATCCTACCAAGGCAACCGGCGTTTTCAAAGGAGAAGCATCAGGCTTTCTCCTTTGGAACGACATTCAGTATGAAAAATTCTATGATACCTATACACAGCTCATCAACAATTTTTGGAAGCCATCGAGCGTGAACATGATCCAGGATAAAAAGCAGTGGGGTGAATTGGATGAGGATATCCAGGACGCTTTCCTCGACATCCTCACGATGATTGCCGGGATGGACAGCCTGCAAACACCAACATTAGTGGAGATCCTTCGATACATCAAGGATCCGGCAGCAAAGGCGATCCTCGCCAACATGGCCCAGCAGGAATCCATTCATAATGAATCGTATTCTTACATCCTTGCTTCCTTGATTCCTGTCGGCAAGCAAAAACAGCTTTTTGACCGGATCAAAGAACACCCGGAAGTAATCAAGCGGAACCATCCGATCGTGGATGCCTACCAAACATTTGTGGACGACCCTAGCCCTCAGCACTTATTCGAGGCGCTCATCCATTCCACGAACCTTGAAGGGATCTATTTTTACCTGGCTTTCGCCTTCTACTACAATCTGGGCCGGCAAAATCTGATGACCGGTTCGGCAACGATGATTTCCTATATTCATCGCGATGAAATGGTCCACTTCGATTTCATTGGCATGCTTGTACAAATTTTAATGTATGAATATCCGGAACTGAATAATGAAGACAATACGAAGTTCATCTATACGACGATTGAAAAGGCCGTCGAGCTTGAAAAAGAATGGTCCGAATATATGCTTGAGGATATCCAAACAAAAGCAGATCTCGATTTGGACGAGTTCAACGAGTATATTGAATATATCGCCAACAAACGATTACGCATGCTTGGACTTGAAAACTTGTATCAAGAGTATAGCGAGAACCCGATGCCCTGGATCAAAACGTTCGACGATGAATCCATCGGGCTGACGAAGACCGACTTCTTCGAGCAAAAATCAAGGACCTATAGCCAAGTAAATGCAAGCAACGGGTTCGATGAGCTTTAAAGCCGCCATCGTCTATCATTCGGCAGGCGGCAATACAAAGGCGCTTGCTGAAGTCCTTGCATCCCTTTTGCCCGAAGCAGAGCTATTTCGGGTTCTTGAATTTGATATACGTACAGTGCATGAGTATGATTCGTTGATTGTCGGTACTTATACTTGGGGAAATGGCGAGCTTCCTGCCAGAATGTCCGCCTTCTATTCGGAGCTAGAGCAAATGCCGATTTCCCACCTGAAAACAGGAGTCTTCGGAACGGGTGAAACCAATTACAATCATTTTTGCGGAGCCGTCGACCAATTTCGGGACATGCTATTTGCCAAGAGCCAATTGGTCGCTACATTGAAAATCGAACAAATGTATCAAGAAGTGGACCTACCCAGGATAAAAAAGTTCGCCTCTCTATTTACAAACTAACAAACTCCCAAGCTTGTAAATACAAAATAAAAAGACCCCAAATTGGGGTCTTTATTAACATTCAATTATTTTTGAACGTTAGCAGCTTGTGGTCCACGAGCGCCTTGCTCGATTTCGAAAGAAACTTCTTGGCCTTCTTCAAGTGTTTTGAAACCTTCACCTTGAATAGCTGAGAAATGTACGAATACGTCGTCTTGTCCTTCAACTTCGATGAAACCGAAACCTTTTTCTGCGTTGAACCATTTTACTTTACCTTGTACCATGTTAGTTCCTCCTGTGTTTGGAAAAAATCCATTTTTATACTATTTTTGGTTCTGGATAATGTCTCAAGAGGAACCCTAAAACGGTAAATCCTTCTATCAAACAACTTATTCCGAACAAAAATAATTACCCATATTATATCATGGGTAATTAACTGAAAACAATATTAATGGGAGTAATTTTGCCGACAAATTATCCTAAAATTCTACATTTTTCTTTTTTTGCTTTGACGGAATCCTTCATCCAATAAGTAGCGCTCCGCTTCGATTGGACTTTCGAAACACTCCTCTAAGTTCGGTCCTGAGTATACGTTCCAAAGCTGATCTTCTCTAACAAGCGAAAGCTCCTGCTTTTCACGGCCAATCCAAGTTCCCTCCAACCTAGCGAACTCATCGTCCGCCTCCTCTTCTTGCATAACAGGAGGTTCGGATAAATAGGATAGGGCAGTTTTGATCAATGCTTTTAATTCCTCTTCGGAATAGTCACGTATATTGATGAATCCTTTGCGGTCTGTTTCCTTCTTTTTCAAATGCCCTGCGTATACGAAGCCATTGCCATTCGGATGCAGGTGCTGTACGACAATTTTCTTCTCCTGAACACTGCCGGGAAAATGGAAATTGACGCGTCCTAGTGAAACATCTTTCCGTTCTAATTCCGGGAAAGTTTCAATGATACTTAATTTTTCTTCAAATGTTAACAAATTTCTTCCTCATTTCATTAGTTCATCTTGTTTGTCGATTATAACACAAGAAACCATCATTCTGTTTACCTACTTCTATTATAATGGATTTTAAGGAGATGATTTACGCATGATGATGAATATTCCAGAATTACGCTCCATCCATGGACAACAACTGTTTTCCCTTCAAAAAAAAGCCTATGCAGTGGAAGCGGAATTAGTTAGATTTGACGAAATACCCCCATTGGTAGAAACGTTTAATCAATTCTTACGCTGCAAAGAAACATTTATCGGTTTTTTTGTTGACGATACGGTTGCCGGGGCCATTTCCTATAAAAGTGAAAATGGACTGATAGAGATTTGCCGATTGGTCGTACACCCAGATCATTTCCGAAAAGGCATTGCACAGGCCCTTCTTACCCACCTACAACTGACGATTCCATGGAAGAAGCTATCCGTTTCGACCGGTACCTTGAACATGCCTGCACGTAAACTGTATGAAAAAAATGGCTTTATTCATAAGAAAGACGTGGAAGTCGCACCTCAATTTTTCATTAGTTTATACGAAAAATAATCATTTTATGTACGTCACGATGAAAAGCATGATGAAAGAGATGGCGATGATCACACCGACCCATAGCCAGGCTAGAGTCATATTCCCTGAATCCATGGCTATATATATCGCGGTCGGTATCGTCTGGGTCTGTCCCGGGATGTTTCCAGCAAACATGAGTGTCGCCCCAAATTCCCCCAAGGCTCTTGCTGAACTCAATATCGCTCCGGTCAGGATGGATTTGCCGGCTAATGGAAGGGATACATACCAGAATAACTTCCATTCACCCGCTCCATCCACTCTCGCGGCATTTTCTATTTCTTCATCTATGCCCTCAAAGCCCGTTTTGGCCGATTGGTACATAAGCGGGAAGGCTACAACGGTAGAAGCAATAACCGCCGCCCACCAGGTGAACATGATTGGTTGGCTAAACACCTTCTCGATGACTTGACCTAGCGTTCCGTTTTTACCGAAAAACACGATCAGTAAAAAACCAACGACGGAAGGCGGCAATACGAGGGGCAGCAAAAACACGGTTTCCAGGATGACCCTTCCTCTGAAGCGCTTTTTGGCCATGATGCGGGCAAGCATGATTCCTATAATAAAGACGAGGATTCCCGAGATTCCGGCTATCTGAACGGACAGTCTAACAGGTGACCAAAAGTCCGCGGTCATGATCCTTGCCCCACAGTCGACATCATCAATGAAGGAAAACGCAACAGTTGCTCTTCTAAGAAATAGTTTTCCTTAGCTAAAAACGGCTCAGCCACCCTCATCCTATTCCCCGGATTTCCTTCAGATGCAGGCACTCCCGATATTTTAAACATCCACATTCGAATTCTCCCTTTTCCAAAAAAACTTTTAAGTTTATTTTTCTTGACATATTGCTGACACATACAAACGTTAAAGTAAGAGTATAACAAATACAAAATAATTTTAACCCATAAACCGAAAAAGCAAAAACCCAAAAAAAACCTATAAAAAATATGAAACCTTAAGGGAGTCGATTTTAATGGTTACAATTTATACTACACCAAGCAGTTTAGCATGTCGTAAGGCAAAAGCTTGGCTTCAAAAAAATGAAATTTCCTACAATGAACGGAACTTATATTCTCAACCTTTATCTATAGAAGAAATCAAAGCGATTTTACGTAAAACGGAAGGCGGTACAGATGAAATCATCTCAACCCGTTCCAAAAAATTCAAAAGCTTGAATATCGATATAAACAATACACCACTTAACGACCTTTGTACGCTCATTCAAGCAAATCCAGATTTATTACGTCGCCCGATCATTTTTGATCATAAGAATTTGCATGCTGGCTATAATGAAGAAGAAATGGGCCGCTTCCTTCCAAGAAAAGTCCGTCACATTCAATTGTGGCGTGCCATCAGCCAACTCGCCTAATCAACTATACCTGACAAAAGGGTTGTCCACTAGAAATGGACAACCCTTTTTTTGTTATACCCGCGCTGATTTCTCTACTGTAATGGTAAAAATCGTCCCTTGTTCATTGCTTTCTTTCAACACGAGGTCTCCCTTTTGTGCTTTAGCAAGCATCTTGCTGAAGGGAAGGCCCAATCCTAATCCACGCACTTTCAGTTTTTTGTTTTCGCCCCGATAAAAGGGTTCGAACACATACTGTTGTTCATGTTGCGGAATGCCGCGTCCACTATCCTTCACGTCGATTCCTATTCGGGAATCTTCCAGATCATAGAGACCTATCTCGATTTGACCATTGCCATCCAGGGAATGCTTCGCATTGTTCAACAGATTTATGATAATTTGCTGCATCCGCAGTGAATCAATCTGCCCATGAATCGGTTCATCCGGAACCTGCACATTCAGGGTGAAGTTCTGATCCTCCTGGGTAATCTGCCAACGATAAGCGATCTCCTGAATGAATGTATTTAGATTTTCTCTTTCCAATCGAATTTTAAAGGCACCGGCCGACATTGCATTATAATCCAGCAAATCCTCGATCATCACCTGTAGGCGTTGAGTTTCCTTCAAGGATATATCAAGAAATTCCTTACTTTGCTCGCCAGTAACCACGTCATCCCTTACCGCTTGAATCAACCCGCTAATGGATGTGACCGGTGTTTTCAGGTCATGGGTGACACCAGCAAGCAATTCGGCCCGTAATTTCTCCATGAGTTTCAACCGGTTTGTCATTTCCTTGAAGGATTCCACGAGTTCGTATATCTCTTCTTCGCGTATCTCCTCTTCTTCTTTAAAATGGATATCATAGTTGCCTTCCCGCACTTGGACAGCAGCGTTAGCCACATCTTGGATGGGTCTCGATATCTTTCTTGAAAGAAAATAAATGACGCCCGTCCCAAGGCATAGCAAACCTCCTATCAGGAATGCAAGCAAACCGTGATCCTGGTTGACTTCCTTCAAAGCCCCTTCTTCCTGGGCAATGACGACCCACCCCTTTGTCTCGCCTTCAAATGTGATCGGCGACTTGACGACAAATACCTTGTTTTCGGAAATCTTGACCTTCTGGATCAATTCCTGACTATCCATAATGGCGTGAGGAAGCTTACTATTATCTTCATTAAGATATAATTGAGGCATCGTATAGATGATACTGCCATCAGGATCAACGATATAAATGATCGGTTGCTTATTGAGCTGAAGGATTTTTTCCCTTTCTTCCACGATTTCGGAAAGGATGGGACCGACGACAATTTGGCCATTCTCCTTCATTGCCCGGTCGGACGTTTCATCCGCTAAATACTTAAGCAGGCTCAGCCTATATTCCAGGGCCGTTTTTTCCATCCACCATAAGGAAAAGACAGATAATAGCAATAAGCCCGAAATCAACGTCAATACATATCTTTTTGTCCAATAGAGCTGCAAGGTAGTCCGTTTCCTAGTTTTCATAGACACTCAATTGATACCCCAATCCACGCAACGTTTTAATTTCCCCTTCGGATGATGGCCAGGCATCGAGGGCTTTCCTGATTCGTTTGATAGCCAAATCCACGGCACGGTCACTTCCGTCATAGTCTATGCCCCACACCTGATCGAGGAGTTGCTCTCTCGTGAAAATATGATTGGGGTGCTTCGCGAAAAAAATGAGCAATGACAAATCACGGGGCGTCAAGCTAATTTCCTCCCCTTTTAAGTGCACCGCATAGGCCTTGTTATCAATGGACAAGCTACCAAATTGATGTACATGTTTTTCTTCGACTACAGGTGTCGAGCTCCTCCTTAAAACGGCATGCACCCGGGCCATCACTTCTTCCGCCACAAAGGGCTTGGAAATATAATCATCCGCTCCCGACTTAAAGCCGGATAGGCGGTAATCCACATCATTCAATGCCGTCAGCATGATCACAGGACACATATCCTTCTCCCTGATTTCTTTCAAGATGTCCCAGCCCTCTTTACCAGGCAGCATCACATCAAGTAGAACCAGATCAGGGTTCGTTTCTTCGAAGGTCGGAATAGCCTTGAGTCCATCGAAAACTTGTACGACTTCCATCCCTTCACGCTGTAAATATGCTTTCAACACCATCGAAATGGCAATTTCATCTTCAACGACTAGAATTTTTTTCATAAAGGAATTCCTCCTTCTTAAAATTATAGTTGAATCATATTGCATTATCCAACCTAACTGTGCATCAGTCTTTTATCCCCCATCATATCCCCTTAATGTGTCAGGAATATGTTCATCTAATCATTTCTCGACATTTTTGGACACTTCTCGGTTTCATCCGAAATACGACACATCAAAAAAGCCGGCTTCATCGATGAGCCGGCCTTGTTTCAATTACATGTCTCATGCGGGTTCGGGCACCCCACATCCTGTTTTTCCACTTGGATCGTGCTATGTTCAATCCCATGTCGGTCATGAAGCAGTTTTTGGGCAACAGCAAGGGTTGAATCGTGGTCTCCACCAGCATCAATGACGACATGACAGCTTAACGAGAGAAATCCGGAGGTAATCGTCCAGATATGGAGGTCATGGACATCCGATACATGCGGCAATTCCTTCAAATTTTCTTTCACTTCTTCCATGTCGATTCGTTCTGGTGTGCCTTCCATTAGAATATGGAAAGAATCGCGCACCACTCTATACCCACTTATAACTATTAGAATGGCGACAATCATACTCGCGATGGGGTCCGCCATTCCCCAATCGAAAAAGTAAATCAATAGTGCTGCCACAATGGCGCCCACTGAACCGAGCATATCGCCGATTACATGTAAGAAAGCACTCCGTACATTCAGGTTCTCTTCTTTATCGCCACTCATTAGAATCCATGCGGCAATGATATTCACAAACAAGCCAATGATTGAAATCATTAGCATTCCCAAACTTTGAACCTCAGGCGGATCTACAAACCTCCGAATCGCCTCTACGAAAATGAATACCGAGATTACGATTAACGTCAAACCATTTAAACAGGCGGCAATGATTTCGAAACGCTTGTATCCAAAGGAATTGGATTGGGTCGCCTTTCGCTCGCCTAGCCTTATCGCTGCATAACTGAGCCCCAAAGCCGCTGCATCGCTCAGCATATGCCCTGCATCCGATAGCAAGGCCAGACTATTCGTCATGAACCCTCCAATCACTTCGATTACCATGAATGTCGAGATTAGCACAAACGACGCCAGCAGAGCTTTTTTATTATCTGAATGATGATGGTGGTGTCCGTGGTCATGGGAGTGACCCTCATGATGTCCCATGATTTCCCCTCCTCTCGTATCTATAACCTTATATATAGTATGGGATAATTTCAGAATGGTTTCAAATGATTGACTTACCCATTTAAAGCGTAAAAGGTACGGGAGGGCAAAAATAAACACTGCAGGCGATGTCCTACAGTGTCCTAACAAGCTATCCTTCATTTTGCATGGTATCATCGACGATCGCACGCAAGTCCTTATTGAATAATTCATCATTACAGACGAGGCTATGTTGCTGCTCTGCATTTTCGGGATCTTGAAGATGACGGTTCTGTTCCGAATCCTTCATGGGACTCTCCTCCTCGAATATGTAACAGTTTGACTTTTATCATATCCTTAGGAAGATATTTTATGCTTGGATCTATATCATCTGATTTCCATGAAAGGCACGTATAATGAATTCATGCTCCGGGACCTGTAACTTTTTGTAGGACGAAAGAAAGGCAGCATTATCATACGACGCATTTCCCAGATGAACCTGAATGCCGTTGTCCTCGATGGTAACCACGGCATACCGTGCAATTGGTTCACTATTGCACCCAAGCGATCCGGGATTCAGGAAAATCGTTTTGTCGTTTTGAAAGTGATGAAGAGGATGATGATGCCCAAATCCTATCAAATCCTCTGACCGATTTCTAAAAAGGGCCTCCAAGTTAGCTAAATTGGGTGCAACGATCTTGCTGAAGGGATTTTCACTGATGTGTGCATTCCCCTTTTCCTTTTCCATATGATAATGGGTGAAGAAAAGAGTGCGGTCATGAACCGGAACCTCCAGGGTGCGAGGCAGTTTTTCCAGGAGCGGCACGAATAGGGGGTCCATCCTTTTCGCAATCCATTCATGGTGCTCTTTAACATGGACATGTCCCGTTGGATGTTCCTCCCCTTTAACAATGGCCAATACGGCTTCATCATGATTTCCACTGATCATCGTTAGGTCATCTCTCGAAAATAACAAATCCAAGACGTCATTGGTATCGGGTCCTATTGCGATCATATCCCCCAAACAATAGATTCGCTCCACTTCATTTCTTTCATCAATTTCCTTAAGAACGGCTTTCAATGCCGAAGCATTGCCATGTATATCTGTCATAATCGCAACTTTCACGGAGAAGACCAGCCCCCTTCTATATATGTGGTATATTATAACATCTTTAAAATCCAGGAAAAATTATTCGGGCTCATCTCCCCCTGTCTACCCACGCCCATTTTTAATGAATAAGCAAACACTTCGGCCTAGAATACATAGTATGGAGTATTCCCAGTAAAGATGTTTTGCTAGGTATGTAAATCATAAATGTTATGAGGAGGAAATTTAATGGGTGGTCATAATCATAATGGATGTAACGAAAGTTGTAACGATGGATGCGGTGGCGGTTTCGATAACGGCTTTGCCTTATTAATCGTACTGTTTATCCTACTAGTCATCATTGGTTGTAGCTGGGGCTTCGGCGGCGGCTATGGTGGCGGCTACGGTGGCGGCTACGGCGGATGCTGCTAACAGGTTAAATAAAAACAAGGCGCCTGAAACGGCGCCTTCTTTGTTATTGATTCGTTTTTTTCTTTGCTTTGAAGAACAGCCAAATGACGATCAGGACGATTGGGATGAGCAAGAAGTTCGCGTATTGCGCGAAAATCGCTCCAGCCTGCTCCCATTGCGGCCCTAACTTATATCCTAGATATACATAAATCGTGGTCACGGGAAGCATCGCCAAGTATGTATAAAGCATGAATTTCCAGATATTCATTTTCAAAATACCACAAGGTAATGAAATGGCCGTACGGATTCCGGGAACAAATCTTCCGAAAAAGGCAATTCCCGCTCCATACTTATCTAAGAAGTACTCAGCCTTGTTCAGCTGTTCCTCTTTCACCAAGAAGTACTTCCCAAACTTCATTACTAGCGGCCTTCCCCCATACTTTCCTAGGGCGTAAAGTGTCAATGGACCCGTTACCCCACCAATTGAACCAGCCAGTATTGTCAAGACTAAATTCCATTCACCTTGATATACCCAATAGCCGGCAAGCGGCAGAACGACTTCAGCTGGGATGAATTCAAATGTTAACGCAAGCAACACCCCGAAATAAGATAAAGATTTAAACGCTTCGATCATATCCATGATCAAAGATTCCATAGAGGTTTCCCCCTTTCTGACAATTACATATAAAAAAGGATGCCCCCGCTGTTCACGGGCACCCTTTGTTTGCTAAAAGGACAGTTACCGGTATCTATCGTGTGGATTTTATACCTATTACACATTTTTTCATACCGTAATCCTATAACAACGGTTCATAAAGAGTCAACGTTTTATTACCGGGATATTTTTCTAGTACCGTTGGAGGATAGTCTCTTCCCTGCATTCATCGCTACTTATACCTATACTAGTCTACACTATATAGATTTTTCATTTCACCCTTTCCGCAAAAACAACGAAAGAAGGCGATCCAAATATAGGAGAATCACCTTCTTTCCACTTCATATAATATTGTAATATTAGATGTGCAATTCGATTTCCCTACTATTTTAGCCACGTTCCCCGCGCCTGTTTCCTGATTTCGCCCTTATCATAGACTAGCTTTCCCTTGTTGAAGGTGGCGGTTATTTGACAGGGGAAGGTGTGGCCCATATAGACACTTTGCTTATGCTTGGCATAAAAATTGTCCCTACTGACTGTATAGTTTTGACTCAGGGAAATAACAGCAAGATCTGCATCCATTCCTTCCTTGATTTGTCCCTTTCTTGAAGAAAGTCCAAATCGCTCAGCAGGTGCTGCCGCTATCCAATCAGCCACTTTCGATAAAGGAATATCGTATGTAATGGCCAGTTCGATCATCGATAGTAAGGAAAACTGCCCGCCACTTATTCCACCCCATGCCTCGAACAGGTTATGCACCGCAGGATCCTTCATTTCATAAGGACTTGGGGAGTGATCTGATGAAATCATGTCAAACCTTCCTTCTATTAATAAAGCAATTAACTTTTCCTGTTCGTCCCTCTCACGGAGTGGAGGTGCGCATTTTGCGACCGACCCTTTCTCGATGAGTGTAGCTTGATTGAATAGTAGATAGTGAGGACAGGTTTCGACGGTTACATCCAGGCCACGTCGCTTGGCCCGTTCTATCTTTTCTATCGCCAATGCACTGCTGATGTGGACAAAATGCAGTCGGCATCCTGTCAATTCTGCATATGTAATGGCTCGTTCGACTGCCTCTGCTTCTGCTAATACGGGACGAGTCGCCGCATAGTCGTCAGCGCTGTATAATCCTTGCTCCTCTTTCCCTTGCTTCAACCAGCGAGTAATTGAATCACTTTCGGCATGCAGTGCCAAAATCTTATCCAACTTGGCGATTTCCCGCATACCATGAAGCAGAGTTAAATCATCCGCCCGTTCAAACTCATCATTGCCCGTCGCAGAAAGAAAGGCCTTAAAACCAATGACCCCTGATTTAGCTAGCCCTTCCAATTCATCTATATTTCCGGGTACCAAACCACCCCATAAACCAAAATCGACAACCGACTTCGCTTCACCGATTTTCGCCTTCTCAAGAAGCGCCAGTTGATCAATCGTGGAAGGGATCCCATTCAATGGCATGTCAAAATAGGTCGTGCATCCGCCTGCTGCCATCATCTGCGAACCGGTTTCAAACCCTTCCCAATGGGCACGTCCCGGCTCACTGAAATGGACATGAACATCAATCATTCCAGGAAAAACATAGTGTTCCGATGCTTCATATTCTTCGAGCCCTTTATCATCGATCAGATTGCCAATCTCGGCAATCATGCCATCCCGGATGGCAACATCGGCTTTTTTCACTTCTTCAGGCAATACCACGTAGCCATTACGGATAATGAGTTCGTATGTGGACATCTTGTTCACTCCTTCAAATCGTTTGGCAAAAGATACAGGAAGTCACCTTCCCGTTATGATTTCACTCCGATCCGTTTTCCCGATTCCCCTACGTATATGTCGAGTGCAGCCTGCAAAGCTCCCCCCCGATTCACCTCGAACCCTTGGCGTAAAAGTACCGCTTCCAAAGAAGCCAGCACAAAGAGAATATTCTCTTTCCGACAACTGAATCCCATTGTTCCAATTCTCCAAATCTTCCCGTGAAGGGGACCGAACGAGGATGCGATTTCGATACTAAATTCATTCAATAGCATCGACCGGACTTGCTCTCCATCCACCCCTTCTGGAATTTCAACACAAGTTACGCATGGTAATTTATTTTTCCCATCCCCAAATAACGTAAGCCCCATCGCCTTGATGCCAGCAACAAGTGCGGACTCATGATGCCTATGGCGGGCAAATCGCTGTTCCAATCCTTCTTCGAGCACAAGGCGTAGTCCTTCACGTAATGCATAAATCATCGAAGTTGCTTCTGTATGATGGTTCAAACGACGTGGTCCCCAATAATCCTGCAGCATGCCCAAATCGAAATAATTGGAGGGAATGGGACGATGGCTAGAAATACGTTGACGATCTTCTTCTGTTTCAATCCCCCGTTCCACCTTTTTACGGGACTGAATGATCTTTTCAATTCTTTCATTATATGTGATTGGCGCCATACCCGAAGGAACGGACAGGCATTTTTGCGTACCGCCTATCAACCCATCAATATACCATTCATCCACCTTTACCTCCGTTCCTCCAATCGATGCAACCGCATCGACCACAAGCAAAACATCTTGCTCCCGACAGGCCTTACCGATTTCCGCTAACGGCTGCATGCATCCTGTGGACGTTTCCCCGTGAACAATTGCCGTTATTTTCGGGGATATTTTCTTGATTTCCGCAATGACTTCCGCTGGATCAAAAACCTCCCCCCATGGACATTCGATCGTATGCACTTCCGCACCATATCGCTCACAAATTTCAACCAGCAAATGACCGAACCGCCCAAAAATCGGAACCAGGACCTTATCGCCAGGCTCAATAATGCTGCATAGTATCGCTTCATTTCCGGATCGGGATGTCCCGTCGATTGGAAAAGCCCAGTGATTGTTCGTCTGGAATACGAGACGAAGCATTTCCATTACTTCATTCATAATATTCGTAAAGGCAGGATCAAACTGCCCTAAAATCGGAGTGCTCATCGCCCGTAAAACCCGGGGGTCCACCTCCACGGGCCCTGGAGTCATGATGGTCCTGACCGGTGTCCATAATTCTTTATATGCCATTTCATCTTCCCCCTTTAATAGGCTAATTTATATAATAGGTCGCTTAACACATCGATTCCTTTTTCTAAGTCCTGAATGTTCGTAAATTCTCTCGGTGAATGGCTGATTCCATCCCGACTTGGAACGAAGAGCAAGCATGTCGGACAAATCGAACCAAACACCTGTGCATCATGCCCCGCACCGCTAATGATATCTTGATAAGGAATCTTATGATTTTCGGTAATTTCCCGAACCAAGGAATTCATCTCTGTACTTAATTCAACCGGCACGACATCCATCCACTGTGCAACTTCCAACTGTATCTCGTTACCATCCGCATGAGATTGGAAGGTAGAGAAAATCTCCCGACAAAACGAATTAAGGACATCTTCTTGGTGATGCCTGATATCTAAACTAAATGCCACTTCACCAGCCACGACGTTCGGAACGTTTGGAAACACATCCACTTTACCGACCGTCGCCACTAAATGAGGGTCCATTTCTTTGGCCTTACTCGTTAAAAAAGAAATGTATTCCGAAGCTGCACTGACTGCATCCCTTCGATCATGCATCGGGGTGGTGCCTGCATGATTACTTTCACCAAGAACCCTAATCGTATAGCGACGCTGCCCAACAATATGACTGACGACCCCGATCGTCTTTTGATTTTTTTCCAAGATACTTCCCTGTTCAATATGAATCTCGACGAATCCCTCAATATCATCACGGACTGGCGTTATATATGTATCAGGGTCAAAACCTGCTTCCTTCATGGCTTTCAAAAATGGATACCCCTCTGAATCCATCAGCCCTTTCACTTGGTCCAGACCATACACCCCTTGGATATTCCTCGATCCCCAGAATGTCAAGGGGAAACGGCTCCCTTCTTCTTCACAAAAGGAAACGACTTCGATCGTTTTCCGGGGAGGCCCATAGGTTTGATGCAACCTTTGTACCGCTAGAAAACTAGCGATGACCCCAAATGCACCATCATACTTCCCTCCTTCGACAACCGTATCAATATGAGACCCCGTCAGGATTGTTTTACTTCCGGGATTCGTCCCTTCCAATCTTCCAAACAAGTTACCTACGCTATCAAAATGCGTCCGTAAACCCACTTTTTCCATTTCCATTTTCAATGCTCGCTGGGCCTGCACCCATGCCTTGGAATATAATAACCGAGTTACTCCCTGCTTCTCCGTTAACCCGTAAGAAGCCAACCATTCAATCATAGAAGCAACATCATCTTTTTCATAAAGAGATTCCTTGATTTGCATGGCCATCACGTTTACCTCCTCTTATTCAGCCCTATTGTATGTTATGAATCTTCACAAATTATGTTATATGGATTATTTTACTTGCTTACATGATGAACTTCATTGACAATTCTGTTAGAAATCAAAGATATTTTTGTACACCATCACTAAACGACAAACTTATTTGGTAGAAAAAAAGCGAGAGCGTCCACAAGGACACCCTCACACATCAACTTGTATAATTTGAGCCTAACCCCAATTCCCTCAATAGTTGACGGTAGGCAATCGAAGTCTTATCCGCCGCGATATGGGCTTCCGCTTGAAGATCGAGCGGCAACTCCTCCGGCTTTTGATTTTCGACCATTTCCTTATCTTCATTAAATATCTGTAAATTGAATTCGTATGTGTCTTCAAGAGGTGCATCTAAATCAAAATTTCGCGCCATCGGGGAAAACATTCTTGTTTTCCTAGCCGAGACCGGACTAGCGCAATTCAGGATAAATAATTTCCCACCTTCCGGAAAATGGACCGTCAACCTCGCCGCTAATGGAGGATAAATGTCAAACACGCGTAGCCACTCAAAATTCGGCGGTTCCAAATGTTTCAGGTCTTTTCCGTAATTGCTGACCGAACTTCTATACTCGACATGTAAGCCGTATTCCGTTTTATCCACTTTATAACTTGGCACAACGGGGTTATCACGATCAGCGAAGCTTTCTGAGTGAACCCAGGCAAAATGAGATACATCCAAAAACCCTTCCATCTGTCTTCCTGCAGAACCAGCAATGTCGATGAACGGAGGCAGAATATTCAGGTATGCCTGATCGTCCCATGCCGGCAATGGCGGGATATCCTCAACATCGCTTGCTATCGAAGTCCAGACCAATCCATAACGTTCTACCGTCGGATAGATGGTAATGCAAAGACGAGGAGATATTTTCGCATTAGGGTGTGCGGGAATTCCCGTGCAGTTCCCCTCTGGCCCGTATCTAAATCCATGATAAGGACAAACGATATTGTCTTCTTCCACCCACCCCATGCTTAGCGGAACCCCCCGGTGCAGACAAAGATCCCTAGCCACAATGATTTTTCCGCTCGCACGGTAAAGTACAAGATGGACATCCAGCAATTTAATGCCGAGGGGCTTTTCCGTCACTTCCTCGACCGCCGCCACCGGAAACCAATACTGCGTCAATACATCCCAATCCTCTTTACTGAACGTGCATTCTTTTGGATAGGGTGTCACTCTTTTTTTCTTCTTCGTAGCAACATTGGTTTCCTTCATTCCTTCATCTCCCCTTTTTCATTCATAGCTTTTTATAAATAGTACCAATATTCAGACATTATGTCACCACCAATGTTATAAAACCTTACATTAAAATATAATTTTGGCTATCTCAACAAAATAAAATGGAAAATTTGTAAGGATTGTCAAAGGAATTGTATGATATGATAGAAAAAAACTCACATCATGAAGGCGATAAGGAAATAGTCCACAGCACGTTCTATAGGAAAAGACTATTACACTCGCACACCCCTAGATAATCAAAATCTTAATGAATGAGGTGTGTTTAGATGAAGGTAGCCGAACTTTTACATTTGCCGTTTTTACCCGGCATGCACGTTATCGCTGGAGAATTAGGATTGGATGGGGAAGTACAAACGGTCAACATGATGGATGCCCCGGATATCATCCATTTTCTAAAACCTAATGAATTTCTCGTAACGACCGCGTACCACCTGAAGGACCAGCCACTCTTATTCAAGACTCTCATCGAAGGCATGGCCAAACAAGGTTGTGCCGCACTCGGCATCAAGACTCGACGGTACTTGAAGGAAGTACCTGAGGAGATACTTCAACTTGCCAACGAACTCTCTCTTCCTATCATCGATCTTCCCGCAGACTTGTCTCTCGGTGAAATCACCAATCTCATACTCCGGCAAATTCTCGATCAACGAGCCAATGAATTAACGCACGCGATGGAAACACATAAACAATTCACCAATCTCATTATGCGTGGAAAAGGAATTCAGAAATTACTCGATCATTTATCCAATATGATTGAATATCCCATCACATTGGTTGATCAATACCTTAAACCGATGATTCATCCATATCGCACCTCTTCAGTTTTTTCAATAATCAAAAAAATTATCAGTGAAGGATACAATTTCCAACTAACCAAGTCTCCTTTTTTCTCATTTTCAGTCCTATCCAATCAGCAAACCTATACTGTTTTCCCCATCTATCTGGATGGAAAAACATTTGGATATTTGACCATTTCAGGAGAAATCAAGTCCAGCGACAATTTGATTACCTTAACAATCGAACAGGCCACAAACGTCATCTCCTTCGCATTAATGAAAGAGCACGCACTCAAACAGCATGATCGAAATATACGAAATGAATTCTTCCTCCATGTCCTTGATGGCAGCTTCTCCTCACATGAGGAAATCATAAACCGGGCAAAAGAGTTCTCCTTACATAACGAACAAACATATATATGCGTCGTTGGGAAAATGGACGAAACCCATGAAAGTAAAAACTATACACAGCAACAGGAAAAAGCCGATTCGGTTTATGCATTTTTAGAAGAGGAACTTCTCGACTCAACCCTCCCTATCCACCTCTTTACAAAAGGAAAGAAGTGCATTCTTTTATATGAGGTAAACGAAGATTCAAACCGTTCCCTTCAATATGTAGAATCCTCCTTACATGCCTTGCAAAGAACAGTGAATAAACAATTTGACTGTACCATGTCGTTCGGAGTCAGCCATATGGCCCCGAAATTTCTTCAGATCAAACACGCCTTCAAGGAAGCGAATGACTCCCTCAAGGAAGGCGGTCTATCAAAAAGGGCTGGATATATCCAGACATTCCGGACAAAAGACATCATGGAATTGCTACGAATCATCCCTGAAGAAGACCTAAAGAACTTTAACCACTTCGCCCTACAAGGATTTTCGAAAATAAAGAACGAAGAGCAAGAACCATTATTGCAGACACTATCCGTCTACCTGGAGACCCATTGCCAAATTTCCGAAACAGCCAAGAGATTATTTGTTCATCGGAACACCGTTGTATACAGACTCGAGAAATGCGAGGAACTACTTGGGAAGAGCTTGAAAGACCCTGAAACCACACTACAAATACGACTTGCCTTAAGGATCAACACCCTGCTAACTACTTAGATTTCATCTTTCCAATTACATCCTTCCATTACAAACACGTTAGGATCGTTAACCATAAGCAAGACTTATCAACTTAAATAACAACTTTATAATTTCCTTATTATTACAATAGGTGTAAGATTTGAATCAAGAACATACTATCCATTTGGATCCAGAGGGGATTGATTTACATGCCATTTACTTTTAAGTCCATTGACCATATTCAGCTCGCCGCCCCTAAAGGCAGCGAGGACAAGGCAAGAACATTTTTCAAGGACCTGCTAGGCTTTGATGAAGTCGAGAAACCTGAAGCCCTAAAGAAACGTGGTGGCGTTTGGTTTGAATTCGCCAATCACCAAATACATATCGGAATCGAAGAACCATTTTATCCGGCAAAAAAAGCTCATCCCGCTTTTGAAGTAGAGAATATAGAAGCTTTAAAACAGCATTTAGTAACAAATGGAATCGATGTCATGGAGGACGATAGAATCCCAGGTGTTAAAAGATTCTTCATTTCCGACCCTTTCGGTAACCGCATGGAATTGCTTGAACGGGTAAAAAGCTAAATACCTTCCAAGATTCGACCGAACTTACAAAGAATAAGAATGATTGGGAGTATTCAGGAGCCTGTTAAAGGCTCTCTTTTTTATGGAAGCAAAGAATATACCGTTGTATATACCATCCACATATGCGTTATCCCAGTAGGATTGTGGAATGGGGATAAACTTTAATTTCTTAAAAATGTGAATTTATAATTATCTTGACTTATAAAACATTATTTTGATATATTTAAAAACAGACCGGTTGGTTTAGAGGAGGTTTACTGCGATTGGATACAAAATCACTGATCATTGACATCGCTACAAACCTTTTTCAGAAAAAAGGATATTTAGGCGTAGGATTAAATGAAATCTTAAAGAAATGTAACATTTCAAAAGGCTCACTTTATCACCATTTCCCCAACGGAAAAGAAGAATTACTCATCGCTTGTCTTCAATCTTTGAATACTATTATCACTTCGGATATGAAAGAAATTTTCCAACAACATCCAACTACACAAATGGCTACTCAATCGATGATTGAAAAACTGGCCGTTCAGTATGATCGTGATGGGATGATTAGTGGTTATACATTCAGTAGTATGGTAAGCGAAATGGGATCGCTAAGCGAACCAGTGAGAACCACTTGTGCTCTCACTTTCACAAAGATTCAAGATATTTATTCAATCAAATTAATAGAAGATGGCTTTTCCAAAGAAGCAGCTCAGGCACTGGCATTAATGCTGACCGCTACCATCGAAGGTGGGATCATGCTTTGTTTAACAAAAAACTCGAGCGAACCATTAAGAACGATTTCGAAGGGATTGCCCAATTTATTAAAGGCGTATTAATGTAATATAATTACGTCCATACAAAGCCCCTCGACTTGCTTGTTGAGGGATTTTCATTACGCCTTAGAATCAGTAGTGTAAATACTTTTTACGTGTATTGATCACGTAGCCACAACGTCTAAATATGTATTTTCGGAAGGAAGAAAACATTGAAAAACGAAACTAGATTACCAAGAAACGGCAAAGAGGGCGCATTATACGGAGGTATCATCTGTTTTCTTACCTCTTTATTCATGTCGTCATTCAGTATCATTACAGTAACTGGTGAATTTAACGGGGAAGTTGCAATGGATATTATCAAAATTTGGCCAATCATGTTTATTATCGCCATGGTCATTGAGCCAGTCCTTGTAGGACGCATTGCAGAAAACATGGTAAAAAAGTTCACTCAACCAACAGATAGCTTTAACGCAAAGATTTTATTCCGTATCGTATTCACTGTATTCGGCATGTCCATGTGCATGACTTTCATTGGCGGAATCATCGGTAACGGTTTTAATTCGGATACCTTTAGCAACTTTATTTCATATTGGCCAAGAAACTTCTTCATCGTTCTTATTGCTGAGAGTTTAGTCATTCAACCCCTTGCAAGAATGGCCATGGTAAAAATACATGCTAATCAAGATAAAAAAGATCCTGCCGTTGCCATTATAAAATAATGCCCAGGATGACGAACTGAATATCAAAATAAAAGGGGTTCGAAATGAAGATTTCGAACCCCTTTAGACTATCATAACGCCTAAAGTTAATCTAGATATCTTCTTGCCCCAGCATATTCTTCACCGTAACCCGATGTATCGATTTCATCTATCCTTACATGTGTAGAGGTGTTTGGTGAATGAATCATCTTCCCTTTTCCTATATACATCCCTACATGGTGGACCTTCCCTTTTCCTTTATCATAGGCAAAAAAGAGTAAATCGCCTGGTTCAAGGTTTTCCCGTTTCACCATTTCCCCCTGTTGCGCCTGAACGGAAGAGTCCCTTGGAATCGTTATTCCATTAGCGTGGTACATCGTATAGGTAAACCCGGAACAGTCAAATCCAAAACCAGACATTCCGGCCCATAGATAAGGAAGACCTAAAAATCCTTTGCCCGATTGCACGATGTCCGTACCCGTCGGTTTTGGAATTTGATTTTCATTTTGATAGATCTCTACGTCTTTCTTATCTATCCATTTGGCTCCATCACTTGGTGTCATAACTTTTACCTTATCTTTTTTCACCTGTAAAAGTGGAAGGCGTGTATCAAAGCTGACTTCCATGAATTTCGACCGCTGTTTCGAATCCGAATAAAGCCAAGTCTTGGGAGCATCCACAAGGACTAACCCTTTAGAGAGTTGTTTTTCAAAGGCCTTTGCTGTCTTCAATTGCCCTTTTGGCATCCACCCTGGATAACCCGCTTCATTTCGGGGTGTCAACTGATTGGCTACTGCTACTTTCACCCAATTTCCTCGTTCTTCGAGTATGGTCACTTTTGACCCATATAACGCCTGTGTTTCCAGGTTACCCACAAGCCACAGCTTGTCCTCATACTTCATGGACTTGATCCAGGCATTCAAATCAACGGGGTTCGACGCAGAAGGAGCATCCAATTGTCTTAATAGGTCCGGCTCCGTCCACAGAGTGGCAACCGCTACATCTACATAGGCACTTCTCACTTTTTCTTTTGCGCTTGCTTCACTTGAACTGAATAGTAAAATACTAAGTGCAAAGAAAGATAGCACTAAAACCAATACCTTTTTTCTTTCCATCTACATAATCACCCTTCCAAAAATTTTTATTGAGTAAAAGAGGATTTCCTCTTGACCCCTAGTCCAGGTTTATCGGTAATGAAGAGGTGGTCTTTCTTAAATTGAAGTCCTTCAAATGGTTCATCCTTAATCCATAATGGTGCATCCAGATCAATCTTCGTGATGTTTGGATGCGCGGTTGCCAAATGAGCTGCGGCCGCTACACTTATGGTTGATTCCATCATACTTCCGATCATGCATTCAACCCCGGCTACTTCTGCCATATCCGCGATCTGAAGTGCACGCCGAATTCCTCCGGTTTTCATTAATTTAATATTCAGTAAATCAACAGCCCGTTCACTTAAAAGTCTCAAGGCATCACGAGGGGAAAACAGGCTTTCGTCGGCCATGATCGGCACGTTCACCGACCTCTTTATTTCTTTCAAACCATCGATGTCATGTGCTTGCACAGGCTGTTCCACCAAATCAACGTTCAGCTTCCTCTCCTCGATTTCACGAATGATGGAGATTGCTTGTTTTGTTGTCCATCCTTGATTCGCGTCGACCCGGATGATGACTTGATCCCCCACAGCTTCTCGAATGCGGGAGACCCGTTCCACATCACTCTTCCAATCCTTCCCCAGCTTGATTTTCATCGTTGAAAATCCACCTTCTATTAGAGACAAGGCCGCCTTTGCCATTTCATCAGGTGTATCAATACTGATTGTCATATCGTTTTTCAGCTCATTCGATTTCCCACCCAGATATTGATATAAAGGGAGCTGCCACCTTTTGCTGACTGCATCATACAAAGCGATTTCAACAGCAGCTTTTGCACTTGTATTGCCTACACAGGATTGTTGGATTACCTGAGACAATACATGAATACTCTCAATGTCACGGCCAATGAGATGTGGCGCGATCACTTCTTCAATGACCGTCATGATTCCATTAGTGGAATCTCCTGTGATGGCAACCGTCGGGGCTGCTGCACCCAATCCTTCCGTACCATCCTCCAACTTCACGGAAACCATGATGTTCTCAATTTCCATTGCAGTGCGCAAGGCAGTCTTGAATGGTTTGATGAGTGGTAGAGTTTCCACTGATACTTGTAAACTTTCAATCTTCATCGTAACATTCCTTCCTTAAAAGCTTGATAGTATATATGACGTAAATATTCCAAAATAGGTACCCAGAAGACTACCCAAAACAGCCATCAGGATTCCGACAGGTATTAGAGCCCGGTTAAATGCGCCCGCCAATATCGGAGCTGAAGCAACCCCTCCTATATTAGCCAATGAGGCAACTCCCATTGTAAATAGATCCAACTTGAAGACTTTTGCCAAAATGACCATGATCAATCCATGGAAGAATAGAATCATGAAACCGGATAGAATATACACAGGTGCTTGAAACAGCTGTGAAAAATCGGCATGGGAGGCAATTAAACCAATGACTATATACAGCATGACTTTGGAAATTTCCATGGAGCCCGCGATGCGCCCAACCTTCGTGACGGCCAGAAGCAACCCTACAGTCGACGCGATGATGATGGTCCACGTCGTCCCATTCACTGCAGCACCCAACACTGGCAGATTTTCCCCGATTTTCGTTGCCCCTGCTGATACGATTAAAGCGAGCGCCAAGAAACCGATCAATTCCACGAAGCCAAATTCCGTCTTTGTCGTTTCTCCCGCTTCAAGCTCGGAGGTCATTTGTTCAATGAAAGAAGTATCCGCTTTGGTCCAAAAATTGAATTTCCCGGCTAGAGGTACCAACCAGAACAAAAACATAACCCAAATGGAGTAATTGACTGTATCCATGATTAACGCATAACCAAAGATATTTTCAGGTACATCCAATATCCCTTGCAGGATCACCATGTTGGCCGATCCCCCAGTCCAACTTGCACTCAAAGCCGAAAATGCCTTCCAAGTTCCTTCCGCATAAAAACCATTCATCAAGACGTAAGTTAGAGTGAACCCTCCTATGATACTGATAGATGCCGCAAAAAAAGTTAAAAGCATCTTCGGTCCAAGTCTCATTATTTTACGCATATCACATTGCAACAACATGAGCATCAGCATGGCTGGAAGCAGGAGACCCCTGACAGTACCATATGCATTTTCGACTGATTCACTGTCTGAAAAGAGCCCAAATGTCTTCATCAAGGCCGCTCCAATATAAATGAGGACAATGCCAGGTACATACTTGAAGAACTTTCCTCCTACTTTCTTCTCCACTACGGCAATCGCAGCAGTAAATGCCAATAAAAAACAGACAAACATCACACCATCTTGAATCATTTCCCATACCTCCTTATAGTCAAAGGATTCCGTTCTACTAAACTACGATTTAGTCAACATGTCCCTAATAAAAAAATCCAGCTGCCAAAGAGCGCACGAATACACTCTTTAACAGCTGGATTTCAATTGCGTCTAACAAAAGAAGCAGCTATATCTTATTAAGTTGAAGATATTTAATACTTGCATTCCTTATGGCAACGGTCAGAGCTTTCTGAGAAGAACCAAAATACCGTTTCTCAATTTCCTTCTCCAACACATCAGGTTGAAGAATGGAATGTCCATTCAACATGGAGCGAATGAACTTGGATGTAAGCGATATTGTAGTCGAACATTCCACATCCACGATCTCATGTGTATCACTATCAATGACCAATCCAATAAAAAAGCAGTTAAACTGCTGAGTAATCGGATTATTGGACGCCGCCTTTGACTCGCCCACTATGTACACTGTATTTTCCTGAAACATCCTTAGTGGCCTCCTGTCATTACAGACATCCAACAGGTATATATGGAGATATCTAAATTCCAACCAAATGATTACATATATACTAATATGTTCATTATGAATCTGTCAATATATTTCGCATATTACGACAAATCCCCACTTTTCAAGTAAGCCAGCAGGAAAATACTCTATCATCCTTTGGACTACCTTGTTCTCTCTTTATATAGTTTGTCCATAATCCCCTCTGAAAATTAGTTACAATACCCAATGACAATTATCAGAATATTTATTATGATGATATTAATCATAACAAGTATGCGTTATATTATATGACATTTTTTTCAAGAAGGGAGTTTTACTTATATGAATGAAAAAGTTGGCAAGTCCAAGGTTTTCTCCTTAGGCCTACAGCATGTCCTCGCCATGTATGCAGGGGCAATCCTGGTGCCCATCATCGTCGGAGGCGCCTTAGGCTTCACTCCTCAACAGCTTGCTTACCTCATTGCCATTGACTTATTAACCTGTGGAATCGCGACGTTACTCCAAGCATGGAAAAACAAATTCTTCGGCATTGGGCTCCCGATTGTTTTAGGGACTTCCTTCGTAGCGGTCACTCCCATGATTTCCATAGGAAGTAACTATGGCATTTCCGCCATATATGGATCGATCATCGCAGCAGGTCTGTTCATCATTTTTTTCTCCAATATCTTTGGCAAGCTACTAAAGTTATTTCCTCCTGTCGTGACTGGGACAGTCGTCATCATCATTGGATTATCCTTAGTTCCCACCGGCATTAAAAACATGGCTGGCGGTGCAGGAAGCAAAGACTTTGGTTCAGCTGAAAACCTCATGCTCTCATTCGGTGTCCTTTCCATCATTTTACTGATGAATCGGTATTTCACTGGATTCATCCGTGCCATTTCCGTATTGGTCGGCATCATCGCAGGAACGGTCGTTTCCGCATTTACAGGAAAAATGGATTTTTCCACCGTCATGGAAGCCTCGTGGTTTCATGTCCCAGCTCCATTCTACTTCGGCGTACCCACCTTTGAAATCGCGCCTATCCTGACGATGATGCTAGTCGGAACGGTCATCCTAATCGAATCGACCGGTGCCTTCCTTGCCCTTGGAAAAATAACCGGGCGTGCCTTGAAGGAACGGGATATTGTACGGGGCTATCGTGCAGAAGGGCTTGCCTTCACTTTAGGAGGAATCTTCAACGCCTTTCCCTATAGCACATTCGCACAAAATGTCGGACTGGTTCAATTGTCCGGCGTGAAAAAACGATCCATCACCATCGCGGCAGGTTTCATTTTAATCGGGCTTGGACTGGTTCCAAAAATTGCAGCACTCGCTACATTGATTCCTACAGCCGTTCTTGGTGGAGCTACCGTCGTCATGTTCGGGATGGTTGTATCCTCAGGAATCAAGATGTTAGGCGATGTAGACTTTTCCGATAACTCGAATTTATTGGTCATCGCATGTTCGGTATCATTGGGTCTCGGCGCAACGGTCGTTCCCGAATTGTTCTCGAGCCTGCCGGAAGCGATTCGTATTGTTGTCGGCGATGGAATCATTACCGGTAGCCTGACAGCCATCATCCTGAACTTAATTTTAACTCCCCGGAATAAAAAATCAGATCCTAGAGTGGTGCCTAAAACGGACCAGCTCTTAGCCAAAAGCGTATAAAAGGAGCCTAGAACATGATCACATTGGAGATGTTACAGAAAAAAAGCGATAAGGAATTCACGGAGATTCTCGGGGATATTTTCGAGCACTCACCTTGGATTCCAGAGCAAGCCTCAGCGTCCAGGCCGTTTTCTTCCTTATTAAGCCTTCATCAATGCATGGTCGATATCGTGAACCACGCACCTAAGGAAATGCAAATGGATTTAATAAGGAAGCACCCAAACCTGGGTGAAAAAGTCGAAATGACAGCTGACTCGACCAAGGAACAACGAGGAGCGGGATTAAAGGACCTTACCGTTTTGGAATACGAAAATTTCCTTTCATTAAATAGGCGTTATCAAAAAAAGTTCGGCTTCCCCTTCATCCTCGCAGTACGCGGCAAGGATAAGCATGACATATATGAAGCAATGGAATTAAGGATTCATCATACAGAAGAAACCGAGTTTGAAATAGCCTTAGCAGAGATTTATCAAATAGCGTTCTTTCGTTTACAAGAAAAAATCAAAAGCTAAATAGTCTCGGCCTTGGCCGAAGAATGCAAGGGATAAGGAGACATATATGTCTGGTTTAACAACGCATATCTTGGACTTAACGCACGGGAAACCCGCTGCAAACGTCACGATTGAATTATATTACTCCGAATCATCATCCTCTACCTGGCAGCTACTCCAAACAGCTGTCACGAACGCGGATGGGCGGCTCGATGCCCCTCTCCTCACCGGGGAAGAGGCAAAAACCGGACAGTACGAAATCGTCTTTCATATCGGCGATTACTTCCGCGGTCAATCAATTGAGCTACCTGACCCTCCCTTTTTGGACCAAGTTCCTATCCGCTTCGGTCTAGCGTCCCCCGCTTCCCACTATCATGTGCCTTTACTCGTCTCCCCATGGGGCTATCAGGTATACCGGGGAAGTTAATGAATTTAGGAATACTACAAACAAACCCCCGGCAAAGAGGCATATACATTGTCCCTTTGCCGGGGGTTTCCTGCTTATTGATTCATTAGTCTTTTTAAGC
This sequence comes from Peribacillus sp. NPDC097197, assembly GCF_050278025.1. NCBI lineage: Bacteria > Bacillati > Bacillota > Bacilli > Caryophanales > Bacillaceae > Peribacillus > Peribacillus sp. NPDC097197. The sequence goes on from NZ_JBNNST010000008.1 coordinate 80,236, forward strand.
CCATACACCATCACACTATTTTTTTCTTGGGTGTTAGTTTTTCGGTTGATTCCACTTCTCTTAACCCTTGATAGATGCAAAAACCTGAGTAAGCTAAGAGCAATAAACCCGGACCAATCAGTAAAAGGGCAGCACCTTCTTTTGATTGGGTGAAATCGATGAAATATCCTACATAAGGGATGGTGAATCCAGAGTATAGAGCTACAATATTATCGGATAGAACCGGGTCAGCATCTGCAGTTTTATTATTATCACCTTTCGTATCATAAAGAACATGCTCTCCGCTACTGTTCACCTTGGTGATCCTATGCGTTATGAGTATTTCCTCACTTGTTTGGAAGGTGATGATATCCCCTTTTTTAAGGGCTAGTTTCTCGTCTGAACTTAGTGGCTTGACAGCTATAACTGACCCGGTTTGAAAGGTAGGTTCCATCGACCCGGACAAAACAGTTTTAAGCTGATACCCCATAACCTGGGGTTCCCCCCCAGATGCTTTTGAAGATATGACAAGAAATACCATTACCATTAAGTTTAAAAATAGTACCACTGTAATCAAATTACTTATTACTTTCAGCGTTCTTTTCAAACTCTTCGCCTCCTGACTTATTATCTACCTTACCATCTGTGTTCTCATCCTCTGTAATAGGGTCCTTTTTAATCGGTAACTCACTTTCTTCTTTTTCTTTATCGATAGCCTCGTTTTCTTTAGGCTTATTTTCAATTTCGTCTTTAGTGGAATCCTCTACTTTTTCATCAGAGTCCTTTGCTTCTTCATTCTCCTCAGTTTCGGGCTCAGCACTCTCATTCTCCTGATTTTCATTTGGATCTGGCTCATCGTCGATCGGTTCCTTCACTTCTTCACATTCTTCATGATTTTCATTCTCTTTTGCGTTAGAGCAATCCATGTCCTCGGCTATCTCCCAAGTCCCAATTTGAATCTCTTGGTTTACTAGTTCCATGTCGGTGTAATAGGCATTCGTTTGCCCCGTAACAGCCACCACTGTTCCTAAAAATAAATACCATATAGCCACCAGCTTGGTTAATGTCCATAATAGTTTTTTTCTCTTCCAAATTCCCTTTTTATTTAGTATTGGAAACCCCTTCTTCCTAGGCTTCATTCTTTATAGTGCTTGCTGCCTTTCAGATTTACGATTCCTAGACTAATGCTCTGGAACTCCTATGTATAGAATGTACTTCAAGTATTCGATATAAAAGAAGTGCCCAAAAGAACACTTTTGGGACACCTCCACTTTTTAAACTCTTAGTTCACACCAACAGCGATATATGCAGCTTTTACAGCTCTTACTTCTTTTGAGCTAGCTCCATATAAATCCGTTGCAGCCTGAATAGCTGCTTCTTTCATCATTGTAAAGTTTGAACTGGCTGTCAGGTATTTAGAAAGGGCGCGGTAATAAATTTGTTCTGTCGCTTCACGACCAACCCCACTCACGGTAACTCCATAATGAGTTCCACCCTCTGAGATCAGGTAAGCTGCCTTGTTATTGATACTACTGTTGATATGAACGCCACCACTATCTAAAGTACCTGTATACCTTTTACTCCAATGATCTGGAGAATAGCCGCTATCCGTTCTGACGTCAACGATTTCTGCCGGATTACTCATGGAACGCAATCCCTTTCTTCCATCCTTAACGATTGTTTCTCCAATTAGCCATTCTTCATCACTTCTGTCTACCATGGCAGCAAATATATCTGACATGGATTCGTTTAAGGCCCCGGATTCATTTCGATAGATTAGATTTGCCGTATGTTCAGTCACACCATGCGCCATCTCATGCGCAGCAACATCCAAACCTCCCGCGAAATTATGATAGGCGATGCCATCACCATCACCATATGACATCGTTCTTCCATTCCAGGATGCATTATTCCAATTATTATTCACATGGACCGAAGAAATTAACTGTTGACCCTTATCATCAACCGAATTACGCCCAAATGTGCCTTTGAAATAATCATAGGTCTTTTGTGCATTTGCATGTGCATCTACAGCAGCACCGTCTTTAAACATTTTAATAAGACTTGTGACTAGTCGATTGCCATTCTTTGCATCATTGGTGACTACACCTTTACCTCGCGTCACATCAGTGAGACCATACACCCCGTTAGCATATTGCGCTTCAAACATCTGCTTGTTATTAAATACGCCATTACCAAATGCAGTAACTTCATGGGAAGCATTATAGTTATCTACAATTTTTCCATTGGTAGAATCAATGAAATAATGCCAGTATCCAACCTCGGGTTCAATAGTAGAAGCTTTAACTAGAAAAGTATTATGGAATGCTCCATCGAATTCATAAATATACTGTTCAACGGCAATGTCACCATCATACTGATCTACCTTGCCAATTTTCTTTTCAAGATCCTGTTTTGCTACTTCAATCGCCTCTGTTTCAGAAATGGCAACCTCTGTCTTGATATTTTCATTCTCTAGATCAGGTACTACTTCACCGAAGAACGACGTAACATTATTATTCTCGTCAATCGCTATCGTCGAATCCGATCCGTATATAGGAACTCCTTTATACTGTTCAATCAGTCTAAAGTGATGGGTTCCGACCTCTTTATCAGCTTGTTCGTCTATTACTTTAAAGTTTTTTTTCATATCACCTTTTAGTTTAAACTTCTTACTATTTTCATTAAGGAAAGAATAGGCGATTTCCTTCTTACTTAAGCCACTTTTCCCTTTTGGGGACCAGGTTTCACCAATAAAAGAAGGAGTTTTATATTCATCATTATATTTAATAGTATCCTGAGCACCTACAAGTGATCCAGCTGTACCGAACGTCCCTAAAAAAACGGATAGAGCTAAAGTAGTAGAAACCATTTTCTTATTTACTTTCAATTATCTCATCTCCCTGATAAATAGTTTTTAAATTACTTCTCATAGGTATATGAGAAATTTTACTTAGCTTCACCAGCCGTTTGATTGGCGATAAATGTCCAGTCAAGTTTAAGTTGATCGCCTTGTAATACATTTTGATTCTCACCATTATCGATAAATTCAAACTGTACCCAAAGATCGTTTTCAGCACCCGGTTCAAGCCCACCATTTTTTGCAAAGAAAGGGTCTAGAACACTCTTTTTAACAAGGTCTGGATCCATATTTTTCAATTCTTGCAGTGTTGTCTCAAAAATAGGTTCATTCTCTTTGTCCCAATTCCATAAGAAGTTCACTCGGATATGCTTCCCGAAATCCTCAGAACCATTGTCACCCTTCGCATCGACAACCGAATACGCTGTTTTTAGATTGACGTTTTTAATTTTCAACGAACCATTATTCGCTAATTTAAATTCAGTTGTTTTCGAGTCACCAGGTTTCATATTCTCAAGATTGACGATTGTTTGTGGATTAATGGACAAATCCAATGTACCGGCTGCGAACGTATTATTGGTTACTTCTTGATCGCTGAAATAAGCATATGTACCCCCACCAATCAGTGATAGTCCTAATGCTGCTGATGCAATACCTAAACCTAACTTTTTCTTCATACCCACTTCAATTCCCCCCGCATTTCTATTTTTACTTCTAAAAATCTTTAGTAGCCTTCTTCATGTTGCAAGTTATATAATATGGAATATAAAGTAAATTATCTCCTCCCTTTTATTTTTTAACTCGTATGAGTACCCTTGAAGCAACCTTACAATACTAATCTAGGAGTACATTCACTCCATAATATTCCTTATTAAGATTTATTTGTTCTCAATAAAGAATGTATTTACATAATATTACCTAATTTTACATATTATTGTATATAGTCTTATATGTTTATAATCTTTTTAGGTTTTCAAAAAATATTATCTTTTAAATTATCCACTTTACCCTTAGTCTTCGACACTTTCCCAAGGTTAATCCTTGTATAGAAGTAGGAAAATAGCGAGAAAGAGCTTCCGACTGCCATCTTAAAATGACGCTGGAATTGCTAGGTACGTATATTTAATGATAGCCAGCAAAGGTCAAAATGGTATTATTTTCCCATATTCAATTTATCACTAGACTAAAGTAGTATTATCTGTAGGAACTAACTAACATCTTATTCATTTAAAATACATATAGTGAGAGTGAATACTAAAAAATTGGTAACTTTATCAAAAGTAATAGTAAAAAACGTAGGGCCCCGGCTTAAAATCCGGGGCCCTACGTTTTTTATGAAATAAAATCAGGTTATATTGAGGTTACGTTCGTACTCTTTCAAGATCCGACGGCTGCACCGTCTCCCCGTGGGTCGACTCCACCTTTAAGGAACCCATGCTCATCGATCCGGATGGCCTGCGCATGTCCCATTGCCCCATCAAACTCATCCACGACTTCGACAAGATGCCCTTTTTCTTGGAGTTCCTTAATGGTATCTTTCTCGACACGACTTTCGATGCGTAACGCCTCACTAGATTCTCCCCAGGTCCTGCCCCAGACAAAACGAGGCTCATTGATGGCCGTTTGGGGATCCATCCCATAATCGATCATCCGGGTAATGATCGCGGTTTGCGTCTGCGGTTGACCTTCCCCACCTTGCGTTCCGTAAATAATGCTAGGTTTTCCATCCTTACAGGCCATTGCCGGCATCAGGGTATGGAAGGAACGCTTGTTAGGTTCCAAAGTATTGACATGGTTGGAATCTAGCGAGAAAAAGGACCCCCGGTTTTGAAGAATCACTCCTGTATCCCCGGCAACGACACCCGATCCGAACTCGAAGTACAGGCTCTGAATGAATGATACGGAATTCCCATCCTTATCTACAACGGCGGCATAAGCGGTGTCACTGCCCATCGGCGGGCTTGCCACCTTTTCTGCCTTCGTTCGTTGAATGGCTGCCCCGATCTTGGCAGCATATCGCTTATCAAGGAGCTTACCCAGGGGAATCTCAAAGAATTCAGGATCCGTTAATACCTCGTTTCTGTCACGAAACCCTGCTTTTAATGCCTCCGCCAATAGATGATAATAATCGGCAGAACCATGCTCCATGCTTTCCAAGTCAAAGTTCTCTAGAATATTCAACGCCAGCAAACCGACGAACCCCTGAGAGTTGGGTGGGACTTGATAAATGGTATAGTCGAGGTAGGTAGTGGATATAGGTTCGACCCAGTTACCTTCATGGTTAGCAAAGTCATCAGCCGTTAACAGTCCAGCCTGTTCCTGCAAATAAGTAACGATGGATTGACCAAGTTCGCCATGATAAAAAACATCCCTCCCCCGTTCAGCAATCAAGGTTAAACTACGGGCCAAGTCTTTTTGAAAAAAACGTTCCCCCACTTCCGGAATTCTTCCTCCTGGCGCATAAATATCGGCTGTGATCGGCATCTTTGAAAGCCAGTCCCAGTTCTGCTTTGTATAGTCCACTTGGTTCTTCGTAATGGGAAAACCATTTTCCGCATACTCGATTGCCGGTACAAGAACTTCAGCCAATGATAAGGTACCTAATTCTTTTAATATAGCATCCCAGCTATCTACCATTCCCGGAACGGTGATGGCACTCCTTATGCCACGAAAGGGAATGGCCGCTTCTCCTGCATACGTTTCACGGCTGACATTTGCCCCAGATCGTCCGCTACCATTATAAACACTTATTTTCCCGTCACTGTTTTCATAATTCAGCCAGAACATATCACCGCCAAGTCCCGTCATATGCGGATAAACAACACCCAGGCAGGCGCTGACAGCCACCGCTGCATCAAAAGCATTGCCTCCTTTTTCGAGAATATGATTTCCTGCCATCGATGCTAAATAGTGGGGGCTCACTACCATGCTCTTCGTTCCGATAATCGATTGTGTCATACAGTTGCTCCTTTCATTTATTTTATTTTTTCTGAAAATTAACTATATTTGTATTATAAACCATTAACTCACAATACGTAATCCACTTTTTTGTTTTTATTAACAAATAGAAATCATTTTTCATCTTTAAATCATCTATTGAACTAATAAGTTATATAATTACATACAATTCGATACTTTTATTAAAATTTTATGAGCATTTCGAAACCTATTTTGTTATGATTAATAGATAATCATGGAAATTATTATTCGAACAGAGGAGGAACCAATGTGAACAATCCATACGGCGAATTAACCGTGGGAATGATGCGGACGGGGATTTTAGGGTTCGGTGGTGGTCCCTCGGTCATTCCACTCATCCGGCATGAAGCAGTTTCCCGTTATCAATGGCTGGATGATGACGAATTCGGTGATACATTGGCCATTGCCAATACACTTCCTGGTCCGATTGCCACAAAGATGGCCGCCTATCTGGGGTACAAACTGAAAGGATGGCCTGGTGCCATCGTAAGTGTGGCGGCGCATATCTTACCATCTGCCTTTGCCATGGTATTCTTGATCGCCTTCATAAACGTCCTCAGTAATTCGGCGATAATCAGCAATATGATTGCGGCCGTGATGCCAGTCGTTGCTGTCATGCTTGGACAAATGGCATATGAGTTTGGTGAAAAGGCCGTTAAAGGGTTAGGGAAAGTGCTTGGCATCTTATTTTTTGCCATCTCCTTCTTACTTCTTCAGGTCGTTTCCCTGCATCCTGGAATCGTCATCATGATTTTCCTTTTATATGGCGCCTTTCATTTTAAATTGAAGAACAGATTGAAAAATAAGAAACAGGATAGGAAGGAGGAATCAGCATAATGGGTGCCCTATTCATCCCGATTGGTATAGCTGTGTTCTTGGCATTTTTCATAGCGAATATCCTTGGCTATGGAGGAGGTCCGGCTTCGATTCCGCTTATGTACGACCAAATTGTCACCCGCTATGGTTGGCTTTCTAATACGGAATTCTCACAAATGCTTGCGCTTGGAAACTCCCTCCCAGGACCGATTGCCACAAAAATCGCCGCCTATGTCGGTTACGATGTTTACGGTTGGCCCGGGTTCTTCGTCGCTTTGGCGGGGACGATCATTCCTTCTGCCGTGGCCTTGATTTATTTATTGAAAATCTTGCGAAAATACAAGCAGTCGCCCATCGTAAAAGGCATGTCCTTACTCGTTCAGCCCGTGATCGCCATCATGATGCTATTGCTTACATGGCATATGGCTGCTGACGCTGTCGGCTCCATTGGATATATTCATTCCTTAATCATTGCCGGAATTGCCTTCCTAGCATTGGGGAAATTCAAGATTCACCCTGCCTTCGTCATCATTTTTGCCTTTGCCTATGGAGGGTTCATCCTCCCGATCACATAAAAAAATCCACCTTAAAGGTGGTTTTTTTATTAGGGTAGCAAGAAAACTATTTGAAAAGGATACTATAACTAAACCGCTAAATTAATTAATTTTTGATATGATTATACCCTCTATCGTTTCATTAAAAGAAAATTCCATATTAACCTTTTGGTTTTTATCAAAGTACCCCATTATTTTCGCACCAGAATCATCTCTTTCGTAGTAATTTTCTCCATATTCTTGTATAACATCTTCCTTTGAACTGCCCTTTGTTATTTTCTTTGATGTTTTATATGTATTGCTTGAAAAAAAATAACTAGCAACTTGCCCATTAACTATTTGAAATTCTATATCACTATTATCTCTATCTTTCCCATATATTAAATAGGTGGATTTTGACTTTTCTACCTCTTCAACAAAGTCTGGTTCTCCTAAAATTTCTTTAATCTTATCTTCTGTTGAATTTAAAGAAATTGTATTTACTTCCTCTGACAAACTTGTGCTATCAGTATTTTCATAGAAGTCCATTTTATTAGTGTTTCCACAACCACTTAATACAATAATTGATAATAGTAAAATTGATAATGTAAATCGATACATACGGAAAAATCCAAACATTAAATTGTCTCCTTATAAATTAGTTGATAGCCATTGAGTTTTAGATTTGATCTGCTTGTTCAGTTTTAATTTCACTAATAATTTCTAGTTATTCTTTAGCAATTATGATCAACAACTCCCCCGTTCATTTAAAAAAGTTATTTTAATATTACCATTTATCTAAATATTTTATTTACATTAGCCAGTAAAGCCCTTAAACTTTTGGTTACCATCCATATTCAAATAGAGTACTTGGATTTTCATTTATCGAGGAGGAATTTTGTATGCAAAGATTACAAGAAATTTTAGAGACCAGAGATTTTATTATGAGCAAAACAGACAATCAGCCAAAAATCGGTATGATTTTAGGATCGGGGTTAGGATCTCTTGCTGATGAAATTGAGAACCCGTTCAAAATCCCATATAGTGAAATTCCTCACTTTGCAAAATCCGAAGCAATCGGACACGCAAACGAACTAGTAATCGGGCAATTGAAAGGTAAGACTGTAGTGGCTATGAAAGGACGCTTTCATTATTATGAAGGATATACACTAGATGAAGTGACTTTTCCCGTACGTGTCATGAAGGCATTAGGGGTGGAGCAATTGATCATTACCAATGCTTGTGGCGCAGTTAATACAGACTTTAATCCAGGTGATTTAATGCTCATTACCGACCATATCAATTTAGTTGGTACAAATCCTCTCATAGGACCTAATAATGATGAATTGGGTACTCGCTTCCCTGACCTTTCCCAAACTTATCATCCTGACTTGCGAAACATTGCGTCCAAAGTAGCTAAGGAAAAGAACATTTCCTTGCAACAGGGCGTCTATGCTTGGTGGAGTGGTCCCGCATATGAAACACCAGCGGAAATTCGAATGATTCGTACGCTGGGGGCAGACGCTGTAGGGATGTCAACCGTTCCGGAAGCCATTGTAGCCGTCCATGGCAAGATGAAAGTGCTAGGGATTTCCTGCTTAACGAATATGGCTTGCGGGATTTTAGATCAACCATTAAGTCATGATGAAGTGATTGAAGTCGCAAGTAAAGTTAGAACGCAATTCGTTGGATTGGTCAAAGGAATTGTGGAAGAAATGGAATAGTAATAGAATTGTAGGCATTATGCGCCCAAAAAAAAGATTGTCGAGATAACTATATCTTCTCGACAATCTTTTTTTATCTCTACATGGAGCTTTTCCTAGAGCTTCATTCCCATCCGGCTCTTATAGCGTTTAATAAGGAGTTGGCAATCGACGCTGACAACCCCGACGACCGGATATAACTTTTCATTGAGGAAGCGTTCCATCTCCTGATTATCCGTGAAGATTCCATGCATATGCAGCTTACTAGGCCCCGTCATATGATACAAACTCGTTACTGCAGGCTCATCCTCCAGTTGTTGTGCCACCGATTCCAAATATTTAGGCTCCACCTCGACATTGAAAAATGCAGAAACATGAATGCCTATCTTAGCCGGATTGATGACAGCGGTAAAACGTTCAATCACCCCTTTTTCCACTAAATGATTGATTCTTGTTTGAACCGCCACTCTCGACAGTTCCACTTGCTTTGCTAAATCCGTATACGAAATCCGCGCATCTTCATGCAAGATCGAAATGATTTTCTTATCGATTTCATCCACCTTGGTGCTTGGAATGCTAAAGTCCTCTGCCATCTATGTAACTCCTTTTCGAATCATTTATTCTATTATCTCAAAGGATAGGGCCCTTCACCAATTATTTTCATGCAAAAGAAAAACTGCCAGAAAACCGGCAGTTTCGTTAATGAAGAATCAATAGCCAAATATATAGTCCAAACAGAGTGATGAATAGTGTTGGAACAGTCAGGATGATTCCTACTTTAAAATAATATCCCCATGTGATCCGGACACCTTTTAGCTTTAATACATGGAGCCACAAAAGTGTGGCCAAAGAGCCGATTGGCGTGATCTTTGGTCCTAAATCGGAACCGATGACGTTGGCATAAATCAGAGCATCCTTAATAGGCGCCGTTGTTTGAACTTCCGCAATGGCCAAGGCATTAATCATGACCGTTGGCAGATTATTCATGAATGAAGATAGAATAGCCGCAATGAATCCCATGATAATCGTCGCCGAAAACAAACCTTGATTGGCCGTTGCCTTAATGACGTCAGCTAACAGACTAGTCAGTCCTACATTTCGCAGTCCATATACGACCACATACATCCCAATAGAGAAGAATACGATATTCCATGGGGCACCGTTTAAAACGGTACGGATTTTCACGGCTGGACTTCTTCTTGCCAAAATCAAAAGGACAATGGCAATTGCACCAGCCACAAACGAAACGGGTAAACCTACAAACTCACTTGAAAAATAGCCGACTAGAAGAATAGCCAGGACGAACCAGGAAATCTTGAACATACGTGGATCCTTTACCGCTTCGGCAGGACGCTTCAAATGAGAGGAATCATAGGTTACAGGTAGATCCTTTTTGAAAAACAAATACAATACGAGAATGCTAGCTCCTAAACTGAATAAAGTCGGAACGATCATCCGGCTGGCATATTCGCCAAAACCGATCCCGAAAAAGTCCGCTGACACAATATTCACCAGATTACTGATGACGAATGGCAAGGAAGTTGTATCGGCAATGAATCCGCTCGCCATGATGAATGGGAGCACCATCTTATCGTCGAACTTCAATGCTCGCACCATCGCTAGCACAATCGGCGTCAAGATCAATGCCGCCCCATCGTTTGCAAAAAGCGCCGAAACGATGGCTCCTAGAATCATCACCAAAATGAAGAGACGGAAGCCTTTACCATCTGCATATCGGGCCATGTGAAGCGCAGCCCATTCAAAAAATCCAATTTCATCTAAAATTAACGAAATGATAATCAGGGCCACGAACGTCAATGTCGCATTCCAAACAATCTGCGTCACATCACTTACATCCTGGTATGAAACAACACCGAACAAAAGAGCGATGATCGCCCCTCCGCAGGCACTCCAGCCAATTCCCAGACCCTTTGGCTGCCAGATGACCAACACTAATGTAATCATAAAAATAAGTAGAGCTAAAAACGTCGAACTCATGATGCCAGCACCTCTAAGCCACTCCTTCTATAAAACTTTCGTCCTTTAACTATATAAGAATACTAGTTTTTACACAACGTACAAAGGCCACCAATCTCTTGGTAGCCCCCTGTCAATATGAACCTTCCAATTCACTTTCTTCTACATACCACAGGAAAGGTACATCCACATAATCATTCCCTGTTCCATACCCGATTCCATCGGTAGGCACTGTAGGAAAAACTACCTTACCATCCTTGTCATAGAATCTATTCCCTATTTTAAATGTTTGTCCATACTCAAAGAACCCATCAAAACTGGATTCCTTCTGTACTTCTGCATACTGATCCATAAGAGTCCGCCAGCTATCCGGATATTTTTCCACTCCATATGATTTATCCTCAACCGTGATGCTGTGCATCATTTCCAAACCGGGTTCATAGGTCGCCTCATCCCCTGATACACTGAAATTCCTATCTTTTTTCATAAACGCCTTAATTTCAGACACTTCATCCTTTGGATTTAGATTCCACATAAAAAATGAATCTCCTTCTCCATTCCAGGCCTTTGGCTCACCCCCATTATCTACGGAAGCCGCTCTCCACTTTTTGTCCTTCCATACCCAGAAACTCATCCCGTATTCTTTGCTTTCATTGATGAAAGGGACAAAAACATGGGTTTCATCTAAATAAAGAACGTCTTGAATAACCTTGGGTTCTGCTTCAGGAAAAAAAGAATTGATTCGTTTAATCACTTGTTTATCCGTAAGAAATGCTTCAGGTTCTCTAGGAGCTCGAATGATAAAAAGGACACCCACTATAAGGAAAATCACGATCAATAAAATGATGGTTTTCGTTTTTTTATTCATTTCTTTCAGCACCTCCGATCAACACAGATTCTTCAGACCGGAAGTAAACCTGGCCTCCATTATTCGGTGTAATGAGGAAACCCTTTCCATCATCTTCTACATAAATGACTGTTTTAAGTCCGCTGCCCTTTTCAGGAACCGTTCCTATCAAAAGATAAGGGAACCGTTCTTTATACCCGTTCTTTTCATTAATTTTATAATACCAAGATTCACTTTTGATTTGATTTTGTTTCATCTTGTCCACCTGTACTTGCAACACTTCATTATTCAATGTGACATCCTTGCCAGCTGGGTGAGTGATAATCAGGGAAGCTTTTTCAACGTCCTGCATATAGGTCGAGGGTTGATCTTTTGGGACCATTAAATGTTCAAGCGGCGAGTTTAAGAATGAAGAAGCAAAAAAGATGAAATTCACGCAAAACCCTAGCCAAGCATAACGACGGTACCGCGGCCAACGCTCTGTATTGTCCTTTCTTCTCAAAAACCAATATAAAAAGACGACCCCTAATGGCAATATTGGTATCTTTGTCACTTCACTTGATAAATTAAAATGAATACTGAAAGAAAAAATCCCAATGAGCATAACTAGGAGCCCTTTCCATACCTTTGGCGGATTCTGTTGTTTTTTGTAAACAACAAAGAATAGTAGGGCAATAAGTAAATAACTGAAGACTAATAGAATAAAAGAGGGCATATGTACAAACACGTTCTGCTTCATTTTCAACTCATCCTCCCACCACTTAACGGATGTTTACCTATTAAATGTAATATAATCACTCTACCATATCCCATCTCTTTTGTAACCGCAGCCTCCCCCACCTTACTTAGTAATAAAGATGGGGTCTTACCTTTTATTGAAAACCACGGTTATAGGTATCCACAGCTTAATCCTTCGATTGAACAGTATTCATTATATTTTTATATTCCTTATCATTGATGATTCCCAACTTCTTGAACAAGGTGGAATATCCAATGATTTTCTTTTGGGTACGGTTCGTAAAATTCATATGAATCCTCTCCTTTTTTATAATCTATGCAATTCCGACAAAATGTTTCCTTAAGGCAAAATAATTTGTATAAACTAAAATAAAAAAACTGCCCTTGGAATGGCAGTTTTCCTCTATCTTTCAAAATTAGTTGCAGGGTCTACAGCTTCCCCTGCTTCAAAGAATGAACCAAGTCTTTCATTTGTGTAATATAGGAAAAAGCTTCTGTAGAAAAAATGAATTTTTCCTGTGATAAAGCATGGAGTGCCTTGATTTTATCGTTATTGTCGATAAAACCATTCAGCACGTCATCCAGTCCCTCTGAGAAACCGATCATTTCATGAAGGGTAATACCCGTGGCCTTTTTGATTTCGTTCATTTTCTCGGATAATTTCTTCTCATTGCTGGAAATATCATTAAAGTACTTTTTCGTATTTTCAGTGGTCAGGATTACCGCTTCAATTTCTTTCGTTTTCTCTGAAACACTACTTGAAAAAGTATCCACATTCTTCACGATACTATTTACCTTCAGATTGATTTCCGTCAGGGAGGCTTTGCTTTTATCTGCCAATTTCCTTACTTCCTGTGCCACTAAAGCAAAACCTCGTCCGTGCTCCCCGGCTCTAGCTGCCTCAATCGAAGCATTCAAGGCGAGAAGATTCGTTTGATCGGCGATCGATTCAATCACCACGACAAAGCTTGAAATCTCTTTGATTTCTTCTTGTAAACTCATGATGGTTTCTTCGAATTGTTGGAACATCGCATTAACATTCGTCATTTGGTTGACCAAGTTATCGATATTATCACTACCAGCCAAGACCATTTCCATACTTTCTTTTGTTTGTATAGATACTTCATCCGTAATCGTCTCGATGTTTTCCGTACTGCCTACTACATGACGAATATTAGAAACCGTCTCTCCCAAGGCCAGATTCTGAACTTCGATACTAGATTTCAAATCATGGACGAAATGATTCAACTGGCTATCCTGCTTGGAATTGTCGCTACTGGTATCCCGTAACAGTCCGACCAAGTCTTCTAATCCCTTTACAACTTGATCGAAGTCTTGTTTATCCATCGTGGTCGCAAGCTCGATGATTTCTTTCTTCGTCACTTTCTCGACGTTGCCCTTACGAAGCAAATCTAGAATACTCATTTTCTATCTCCTCGTTTGCGTTTCCCGAACCCCAGTAATATAAGGGTCTGATTTAATTGCATGTTATTTAATTGCTCCCCGTAACTGCAAAACCCACCCAAATGAGGAAGTTTCTCTAATTCCTTATTTAACGTGGCGACGATTCCTTGACTTTTAAATTGTAGTTTTCGTAATATGCAATTGATGCCCAGTACGCCATCCAATTGAGAAAACTCTTCTTTGAAATCAGCCACTGTACTTTTCAGCGTTTCCACTGGATTTTTCGGCTCCAATATCTCTACAACCGAGTCCTGGAATATTTGGCAGTAGAACTGTATGGATCCGTCCGGCTGTGTTTGGAAAGGAGATGCTATATAGATTTCCTCGTTGACCGCACGACCTAAAGGATTGGACATAAAATGTTTGGAGAGCTGATTCTCAGGAACTCCCAATAATCGGGCATATTCACTCGTTGCCCTTTTTCCATTCATTTCATAAACCGTGCGACTTTCCGTATCCGACTTAGTAATCTTCATTTCCTTGCCAGTCGTCTGAAAGATATTCTCCTTAAGAATGACAAACTCATCATCCGTTTTAATGAAAGCAACCAGACCGGCCGTATTCGAAGTTTCCCCGTTATAAGAAACCATTGTCTCTAGAAACTTTTCATCATCCCCTGCCGTACCGCCAAACAGTGGAAACCCTTCTTGTTTAAATACCGAGTTCACAACGGAAAGCATCTTTTCCTCCGCCCCCACTAACCCATTGGGAAAGACAAGGCCGATGCCTTCCGTCTCGATATTCCTACTATTTCGATCAATCCCAACCTCACTTAACCCTTGAATTAAATGATCGCGATAAAAAATCGGATATTTGATGATATCTTTGATCATCACACCTTTTGCCGAGAAATTACTTCCATTAAAACTCATGGCCGAAACCCCATGTTCCGTAATCCCATTGGGACCTATTTCACCAACAGTGGTTAATCCCAATATCTCGGAGTGTGGGAACGACTCATGAAAAAGCCCCGTTAATTCCTCGAAGTTTTGAGTGGTACTTGCAAAAAAAAGAAGTAATTTTGGTTCACTATGTATACCGCTCTTCAATTCGCGAAAGGCTTCTAATGCAGTTTTTTTACTACTATAAGCGGATTTTATTTGCACCATTTACGTTTGTCCCCCTACATATGCTGATATCTTTTGAAAATACAAGGATCATCCTTTTACTAGTCCTCGGTCTTTTAGAGAGCTTTTAAGAAGATTCTACTCTCCTAAAAGACGCCTCTACTTATATCGACAAAATCCCCTTAACTATTATAAAAACAGGGAAATAAACCGCTGAATTTCGCTGGTATTCTACAGAATCAGTCAATCATCCTACCCCTTCACAAGGCGAAATTTTCGAAATGACTACAGAAAGCAGCGAATATTGATTATGAATGAGATAAAATAAAAAAAACATGTCCTCCATTAGCAGGACATGTTTTTTAGAGGTCATGAATGACTATATGAACTCAACGCCAAAAAGACCTTATCGGTAAAGGGATAAGGTCTTCTGACAGCTCATCATCATTATTTAGATGATAGTTCACTTTCTGTTACCCATTGATGGTTTTTCACTTCAATCCCACCATCTGTAGGTTTGTAATCAACCATATAAACAGTAGTGGTATCGGCTTCCTCAATGACACCTTTTGCGCCTTCCATACCTTCCATATGATCGGTATCAAGAGTCACTTCAGTACCTGGTTCTAAAGGAACTTCCCCAGCATCCTCGATTTCTTCATGAATCACCCATTTATGATTTTCTACTTTTTTATCTTCTGTTGTAGGTGTATACGTAACGGAATAAGCTGTCGTATCATAGGCTCCGACAATTGTTGCTTCGGCTCCATCCATGCCTTCCATATGATCTGATTTAATCGTTGCTTTACTTCCCACTTCATACTTTGGATTCTCTGCAGCTTTCAAACCATCAGGAACCTCTGCCTCATTGGAAGTATCTTTAGCATGGTCCATATGATTCGTTTCCTCTTTAGTCGTATCTGTATCCGTACTTTGTTCCGTTTTCGGTGTTTGATCCGTGCTTTTCTCCTCATTATCATCATTACATGCGGATAATGCGAAAGCTGATGCCAAAGAAACCAAACCAATTGCTAATTTTTTGCTTTTCATAGTTGTAGTCACTCCTAATAGATTATTTAATAAGTCGAAACAGAATGCTAGCCTAAAATATATGTATGTACTCTGCTCACCCTTACTACATGTGTAAGTATCCTGTCTCTCTTATATTTTTACCCCATTAGAATCACCATAAACATGGATTATATGACATGATGAACAACACTATCTCTTTATATTGATTCCTTAACCCGATTGTTCGGACTAAAATTGATTCGTTTGTTTATAGCAATCTCAATAGTTTCCAGCCCCTATTCCGAGATGGTTAGAGTCTGCTGAATTCTTGAAAGGGAAAGTTCATATGGGAAAATCGGAAGCGTTTGCAGTTAATATATAATAGAAGAAAGTCGTCCATGAGGAGAGATTTGAAATAAGTGTTTTTAGGGGATCTGCATTCAAAAAAACTAAAAGCAGAACAATTTCAGTAATGGTTCTGCCACATGATTCAAAGAGTATTCAGCTAGCTAGGTATTGTTTCTAGTCGATCAACTTGATCAACCCATTGTATCGTTAATAAATTCGGCAGAGTCGACAGTTCATGATGAATCTGAATATATTTTTTGCACTTCACTGTCGCAACACACTCAATAATAGAATGTTGATCTTCTATCAATACTTTATAGCTACCTACATTCGGTAACGAATAATTAGGTAGTAGACCATTTTTCTGACAATATTTCGTTTTATAAAAGCGTCCCAATAGCCTCGGTAATTCACTAAGCTTTCGTTCTGATAAATACCTCCGAATCAAGGTCGAACTGATTTTTTGATCATTCCACTTTAGCTCTTCGACAACTGAGAGGCCTACTTGCTGGATTGCTGCATAAGTTGCCAGGGTATGAACAGTTCCACTCGCTTTTGCCCCATATGTGTAATCGAAACCGCAAATGATTTCCTTAGCATTCAACCCAATAATATAATCATCTAAAAAATCGTTCGCTTCTACTTTAGCTAATTCCTTTGTGAATTCCACGATATAAAAAATATCTACTTCAAGCCTTTCTAGTTTCTCAACCTTTTGTTCTAGCGGCTCAAGATAGGAAACTTCTTTATCCGAAAATAGCACACTTTTAGGATGCGGAAAAAAAGAGAGAACCGCTAGAGATAAGTTTTGTGCTTTTGCTTTTTCTTTAGCGGTTCGAATAACTTTTTGATGCCCTAAATGCACACCATCAAAATAACCAAGGGCCATCGCTACATGGGGAGCGGTTTGCTTAATCTCTTGTAAATTATTCGCATTCACATAGATTACCTTCATTGCGATTCTCTCCTTTTTCTTTATCTTGCTAGATTTTGTGCCACTTCATAAATTAAATCTTCTTGCCCACCAACCGCTTTCATTTGGCCGATTTTCATTAAAAGGTCCCGTTCGTCGACACCAAATTGTTTTGCGGCCTTTTGTGCATGCAATAAGAAGCTTGAGTACACGCCAGCATACCCTAAGGTTAAGCTACCGCCAGTTATTTCTTGTGATTGTTGCATGATGGGCGCAATTACATCATTCGCCGTGTCCATTAATGTATATAAATCGATGCCCGTTTCAAAACCTAGTTTTTCTAAAACAGCGACCATTACTTCTGTTTGTGTATTACCGGCCCCGGCACCTAATGCACGCATGCTTCCATCAATATAAGTGGCTCCAGCCTCCACCGCTGCAACTGTATTAGCCATGGCCATCGATAAATTGTTATGGGCATGAAAACCGATATCACATTGTAAAGTTTGTTTAAGCGCTGTAATTCGCTCGGTTACATCTTTTGGTAACATGGCTCCAGCCGAATCTGTTACATATACGATCTCTGCTCCGTAACTTTCAAATAATTTTGCCTGCTCCACGATTTTTTCAACAGGTGCCATATGGCTCATCATTAAGAATCCAGCTGTTTTCAAGTCGAGTTTGCGTGCTAATTCAATATGTTGGGCAGCTACATCGGCTTCTGTTACGTGCGTTGCTACACGAACCATTTTCGCCCCTAAGTTCGCTGCATTTTCCAAGTCATGTTTTGTACCGATTCCAGGAATCAATAATACAGCGACTTCTGAAGTCGTACATTCTGATACAGCCACTTCAATCAGTTTCAGTTCATCGGTTGCTGACAAACCATATTGTAAGGAAGAACCACCCAAGCCATCTCCATGTGATACTTCAAAATAGCGAACACCCGCCGCATTTAAACCTTTTGCTGCAGCACGTACTTGTTCCTCTGTAAACATATGGCGGACGGAATGACTTCCATCACGTAACGATACATCCAAAATATTTAATGTCATGAGATGACCTCCTCCTTCCCTCTTTGTAAATGACGTGCCATTTCATTGCCGACTTGCACGGCAGCTGCCGTCATAATATCCAAGTTACCAGCGTAAGCCGGTAGATAGTCTGCTGCCCCATTCACTTCGACAAATACGGATACTTTCCTACCTTCAAAAATCGGCGACACTTTTAATGTATAACCTGGTACGTAAGCTTGTACTTCCGCTACCATCTCGTGAATCGAATTGGTGATCGCTTCTTCATGACCTTCTTCTTCGACCAAGGCATGGATGGTATCACGCATAATAACTGGTGGGTCCGCAGGATTCAAAATGATAATGGCTTTCCCTTTTTTCGCACCTCCTACCACTTCGATCGCTTTAGAAGTTGTACTTGTGAATTCATCGATATTTGCGCGTGTACCAGGACCGGCAGAAAGGCTTGAAATGGTTGCGACAATTTCAGCATACTCTACGGACACAATCCGATTTATGGCATGAATGATGGGAATTGTCGCCTGACCGCCACACGTAACCATATTCACATTCGGTTTATCGATATGCTCTTTTAAATTTACTGGTGGAACTGTAAATGGTCCGATTGCAGCTGGTGTTAAATCAATTACTTTTTTATTGGCAGCCGTTAATCGATCGCTATTATGCTTATGTGCATACGCACTTGTCGCGTCATATACGATATCCACTAAATCAACACGTTCCATGAGTCCGTCAATCCCGTTTGAAATTATTTCATATCCGCGCTTCTTTGCACGTTTTAAACCATCGGAATTCGGGTCGATGCCTACCATCACACTCATTTCCAATACGGGACTGCGCTCGATTTTGTACATTAAGTCGGTTCCTATATTTCCTGACCCGATGATTCCCACTTTAAGCTTCGTCATTTTTTCACCACTTCCTTAGAAATGTTAACGCTTACTTTTCCGAGCTGACCGAAGTCCACTTCGAATTTATCGCCTGTTTCAAAGGTCACGGCTTTTGATAGGGCTCCTGATAAAACAAACATGCCAGGCTCGATGGAGATCCCATATGTACTCACTTCATTTGCTAACCAGACCACCGCTTGGAGCGGGTTGCCTAACACGGCCGCGCTCGTTGCTTCATCTAAGAATTCACCATTTTTATGCACGGTCATTGGTATATTCGTGATGTCTTCAATCTCTTCAAGCAGGGTCCGCTTTTCTCCTAAAATGGCACCTGCCGAAGAGCCATTGTCCGCCACTGTATCCTCGAACTTTATTTCCCAATTCGCAATCCGGCTATCGATCACTTCCACTGCTGGCACAACATATGCCGTGGCATCGATTACATCCTGCACCGTCACGTCAGGTCCTTTTAACTCTTTATTGAAAACAAATGCGATTTCAAATTCCACCTTTGGTTGAATGAAGGACTCAGTCCTTAAACCATCAGCCTCGTCGTAAACCATCGTATCTAAAATGAAGCCGTAATCCGGTGTATAGACATTCAACATTTCTTGCATCGCTTTACTCGTCAACCCAATTTTCAGCCCTTTTACAGACGCCCCGTTGTCCGTCTTTTGACGAATTTGCGCCAATTGCACGGCATAGGCATCAGCAGGGGTAATCTTTTCATAAGTTTCAGTTAATGGTGCAATGGGCTGTTTCGTACGTTCCGCTTCAAGCAATGCTTCCGCCATTATTTGTGTATTCATAGACCATTCTCCTTTTATGAATTGACTGTTTCTACCGCATTCAACTGATGATATTTACCACTGAAGAACAATAACGGATTTTTATCTTCAAGATGTAAGTCGATTACTTTACCAATGAATAATGTATGGTCACCTTCTACATGTTCCGATACGACTTCACATGCAATTTGGGCGATGGCCCCTCTTAATACAGGTTGTTCAGCCAATGCTTCGAATTCTACTGCATCACCAGGTCTCCCAGCGAAATGACGTGAATAATGCTCTTGGTCTTCGGCTAAAATATTAACTGTGTATTTTTTGGATTGTGAAACTTTCTCTAAGAATTTTGCTTTATGTCCAACGGAAATTAAGACAAGCTTAGGATCCAATGATATTGACACGAAACCATTTGCCGTCATTCCATGTGTTTCACCTTCGTTTTCTGTTAAAAGAACGGTTACACCTGTCGCAAACTTTCCCATTGCATCTCTAAATAAACGATCATCCATCCTAATTCCTCCATTCGTAACTGAATAATTCAATCATAAATCAGTCCATTTAAAATTATCATTGTATTTTTTATTGAAAATTCAGATAAAAACAATAAAATTGCACATGAAAATAAATTTGAATTCTTTGTGAATTATTTTTACAAAAAATCAGCTGTATCATATATCCTTCCATTATAAATTCCACAATGTAAATCGGAAATTTTTCTTTTTCATTTTTGTTCTCTTTCAAAACACAAATTAGTATCCTTATTTTTTTGCTTGTAAATCTCTTTTTTTTCAAATAGAATTCTGTTCATGGAAGAAAAATTTCCGAATTTTCCCACCATTCACTATTATTCTTGTAGAGAAAAGTGAAAATAATGGTGAAATGTGTGCCTTTACTTACAATAATGGAGGTGTTTGATGATTCCAATACCGAATTGAAAGCGCTATCACTACTTTTCAGAAAAAGACAGAAGTATCAGACCACCAATACTTTTTTGAAAAACAATTGTGGATGGGGAAAATACGGTAATACAAGGGGGATTTTCATGCGTTGGGTTGTATTAGCTTTTCTATTCTTACTATCTGTTTTAAATTATACGGATAAATCGGTTTTAGGATTAGCCGCAGAACCAATCATGACTGAACTGAATCTATCTTATGATCAGTTCGGTTTAGTAGGAAGTAGTTTCTTCGCTGCTTACGCTGTCGGAAGTATCGTTTTAGGTACCTTAACGTATCGCTTCAACACAAAATACTTATTAATGATGATTGCTACTGGATGGACCATTTCATTAGCAAGCGCTTATTTTGTAGAAACGTTAACACACTTAATTTTACTGCGTGTTGTCTTAGGTTTCTTCGAAGGTGGTACGCTCGGTCTGTGCATCGTGCACTTAGCACGATGGTTCACTAGCTCACAACGTGGTGTCGCTGCAGCTATCATGACTTCTGGTACAACAGTTGGAACGTACTTGGCTGCACCACTTTTAGTTAAAGGCATCACGAATTTTGGTTGGCAGCACACTTTCGCATTATTAGGGATAGCAAGCTTTGCATGGGCGATCCTCTTCTTCTTCATGAGAGACGAGCCAAAGCAACCCCTCATCGAAGACGTAAAAAGTTTAGCCTCCAACAAGGAAGTACCGTTCAAACATATCTTTAAAGTATTCATCAACCCTTATGTATTATCGATTTTAGTTGTAGGTTTCGTATCCATGTGGATTACAACTTGGGTCCTTACATGGGCACCAACTTACCTAACACAAATCGTGGGTCTTGAGCCACAGCGTATGGGCTTAATCTTCGCTGCAATGGGCATTTCAGGAACAGTGTTCGCAATTTGTATAGGTAAATTCACAGACTACTTATTCAAGAAAAATAAAAGCCTTATCAAATCTTATGATCGTGTATTAATTACAGTATTGCTGGTCGGCGCTGCTTCTTATGCGATGACCACGATTGTCGCTTCACCGGTTCTAGCCTGTTTGTTCCTAGGGATGGGCTTAATCATAAACACTTGCTTATTACCGTTAAATACAGCGATTAAAACATTGATCATTCCGAAAAATCTAGTAGGTAGTGTAACGGGTGTCTCATTATCCATTTCAAGTATGGCTGGAGTAATCGGGCCATGGATTACCGGGTACTTGATTACACAAGCAGGCGATAACGTGCGGTCAGGCTTCAACTTAGGTGTGTTGGTCATCGTTAGTTTATATGTTGTTACGGCCATCGTGTTAGTAGCCACACGTAAATTAAAAATCACCGCAACTGAAAAAGAAGATGCTCGTCGTGCTACAGAAGAAGAGCAGATAAACCTTGACATCGCCCCAGGGCGATAATACTCAACCATGGGTTCATCACATGTAAACAGACTGAAGACAAACTCAAAGAATGAGTTTGTCTTCAGTCTGTTTTGTTTATAAAAGCGGTTTACGTAACTCTTCCATCCATCTCGAGCCTAATGGTTGATAGACTCCGCTCTTATCTTGCAAATTCCTCGAAGCTTAAGCTATCCGACAAGATCAGTACCTGAATGACTAATAAGGTATACGCTGCAGTCGATGCGTCTTTCAGTGAAATTTGTAGTTGCTCTTCGATTTGCTTGATACGATATTGGATACCGCCGATAGATAACGTCAACTCGTCCATCGTTTCTTTCAAGCGCTGACTATTTAATAAATAGACGTAAAGCGTATGCAATAATTCCTTTTTACGGGGATCATCAAAATTGTATAAGTCTTTTAACGTCTTCTTCGCCATTTCGTGCAGATGCTCCATACTCATGTTCTTTACGATATCCCCAAGCATTCCTAAATCTTCGTAATCCGTTAGCAGCTTATCGTTGGGAAAGCGCTGTGCAACACGCGCCTCTTGTAGCGAACGCTCGAAATCTTTGAAGTTACTAAATGTTCCGCTAAGCCCGATCGAATATTTATAATTGGCATTTTGCTTCTCCATCTTTTGAAAAATTTTCGTGATTTTCTTATTCCAGCCTTGCTTATCACTATTTAGCGAATTGAGGAGCGCAATTTCCTCACCAAGCACTGCAAAAATACAAGGCAAATCCCACTCTTTTGCCAACTTGGACAGCTGTGTCAACTGGTCATGAATGTCGATGATTTCTTTATTTTTCTTTTTCTTTTTGACACTGATAATACCTGTAGAGAACGGCGGCTGAAATTTAAATGGTAAAAATTTATAGTAAGATTCGATATCTTTAATTTTCCGATTATGAATTAAGCGCTCCAAAAGTGAGCTACGCATCCTTTGTTGCTCTTCAAACTGCGCCTCCTCATATAAAATACATAAGGCCACCACCGTAGAAATCCGCTCTAAAAATAAGTGGTCGTTTTCATCCATATCCTTTTCATCAAAGTAGAAAAATGAACAAGTGGCATAATTCCTTTTGTTAATAAGAACAGGTGCCGTCAACTTCCTGAATGTTTCGCCTTTGTAATGCGAAACGTTATGCGTATCGTCGAAATGCGATAATTTCACCTTATCTTTTTTTATTGCTAGTTGCTGTTCTTCCGTTAAACCAAAATGGCTTAACGCATTGCCATGGATATCCTCAATCAAAATCGATATGTTCAACAGCTCGGACGCAACCTGAACAATTTCATCCATCGAATGTTTATCTGTTACTTTTTGTGTGAGCTGACTATTAAACAATGAAATTTTCTCGAGCACTTGCTTATGGTGTAAAAGTGCATCATAAGTCATTTCAAGTTCAGATAAAATGTTGTCGTTTTGATAAAGGTGGATAAGCTCTTCCTCATCTTCGAGCCAATCGCTCTCCAAGCGCACTTTAAACTCACAGCACGGATCACCTTTTGCGACGCACTTGTACTCAACGGCAATAATCGATTCACCATACTCATAGGTCAATGCACCACTTGCAAACCCACATAACATATGACAAACACATTCGTTTGCTACACCATAATTTTTTAGGTGTAACGTGGCTTCGAATGATTCTACCCATTGTCCCCACGTATCGATGCATTCAACCGTGCCATCTGGATGTCGCACAATTTCCCCCATGAAAATTACATCCTTCACGTGACCTAAGCGTGAATGTCTCTTACCGACTGGATCTATCGAGTCTTTATTTTGAAGCATCTTTCTTGCTGATTCCATCCCGAACTCTTTCCCAAATCGAAATAAAAATCCTTTTGTTTTATGAGAACCAATGTTGTTAAACAAGCTGTTCTTTAATGTATGGAAGGCATTTGCCGACATTAAAATATTTTTCGTTTCGCTGGAATCAAATGCAATTTCGCTCATTAAAATCACATCCCCTTTGACTATCTATTCCTCATATTACAAAAGTGAAATTGATTTTTCAATAAATTTTAAAGATTAACACTATTCTTTCAATAAAAATCAGTATAACGTTTGAAATTATTAACAGGTATACTCAAAACAGAAAATAAAAGCACATCAGTATGAGGAGGCAAAGCGATGACAATTCTTGAAGGGTTTCATAATAGTTACATATTGGCAAACGGTGTACGTACACATTATTCCTGGGCTGGAACAGAAGGACCAGCTGTAATTTTACTGCATGGTGCAGGACCTGGAGCATGCGGCGCAGCAGGTTGGCGTTTTATGTTACCTGCATTAGCTAAAGCTGGCTTCCGAGCATATGCAGTAGACCAACTTTCAATGGGCTTCACCGACGCCCGCCCTCACGCATGGCCTGTAAATGGTCATCAAAGCCTAGTCGATCATGTACATGATTTCATTGAAGCATTATGCCTCGACGAAGTATCACTTGTCGGCAATTCACAAGGTGCTTACGTTGCAGCTAAATATGCCATAGACCACCCCGAAAAAGTAAATAAAATTGTTTACATCGGTAGTAATACCATCTATCAAGCGATGCATGAAGTACCTGAAAGAAAGCTGCGGTCATTCTTAGAAGTGATTGGTTATGACTATACAGAAGAATCCTTACGTAAATTCATGTACCGTAATTCAAGCGAAGACACGGTCATTCCTGAAGAACTGATTCAACTACGTCATCAAGCGGCAACCCGCCCAGGCGTTAAAGAATCCAATCAGGCGTTCGATGCCTACTTAGCGAGGATGAACGAAGAGCCTAAGCTTTGGGATCGTTACTGCATGAAAGATACCTTACCAAAATTGAAAATTCCAGGCCTATTCATTTGGGGTAAACAAGACGCCGTTGCACCAGTGGAGACAGGTTATAAACTCGAGAAATTATTACCGAACATATCATTTGAATATATAGAAAACTGCGGTCATCAAGCTCAAACGGACCAACCGGAAATCGTGAACAAACTTGTCGTTGACTTTTTGGCAGTGGAAAAAGATCAAGCCGTTACAGCACAATAAACTATTTTTGAAAGGATTGATCAAATGGTAACAGTAGTTGAAAGTAAAGGGCTGTATGAAGAAATTATACAAAAGGCAAAACGCATCGGTGAAGCCGCAGAGTTAGAAGCAATCGAAGCAGATCGAAATTCGACCGTGTCCCCACGCATCGCGGAAATTATCCGCGAGGAAGGCATTCACCGTTTGATTTTACCGAAAGAGTTTGGTTATCCACAACTCGATTGGCATACATTCGTTGATATGGTAAGCACAGTTGGTTACCATAACTTATCAGCTTCATGGTTAACCTACTTCTTCTCCGTTCATAACTCTTGGGTTTGCTATTATCCGAAGCACATTCGTGATGAAGTCATTAACCAAGGTGGATTTGTAGCTGACGTATTTGCCCCCATCGGTAAAGTGGAACCAGTTGAAGATGGCTATGTCGTTTCCGGAAAGTACAATTTTGTAAGCGGTATCAATTACTGTGATTGGGTTGGCGTTGGCGCCATGATGAAATTCGAAGACAATGACAAGCCCGAACGTGTCGGCATTTTATTGAAGGTTTCTGACTTGGAAGTGGTGAAAACTTGGGATTCCCTTGGTCTTCGTGGATCAGGCAGTAATACATTGATCATTGATAATGTTTTCGTTAAGCCCGATGCCATTTTACGCTTCAGCAAAATAATCGAAAAGAGCCAACCGCCATATGAAGATTTCGATCAAGACTATTTATATTACAATACACCATTCTATCCTGGCTTCTATGTAGGGTTCGCCGCAATGGCTGTTGGAGGTGCAGAGCGTGTAGTTGACGAGTTCGAAAAGCATACAGCCGGCCGCGTCCGCTTCTCTGGCATAAACGAAAAGGATTCTCCCACAAGCCAACGCGTGCTTTCGGAGTTAAAGCTAGAAATGATTTCTGCAAAAAGCTTATTGAACGAATACATCCGGATGATGGAAGAAGATAAAGGTGGTCCATACGAAGGAGCAAAATATAAAGCGATTCGTGCAAAAATCATCGATAAGTGTACACAAATCGGTGTTAAGGCCCTACTGACTTTAGGTGGGCACGCATTATTAAAAGGTCATCCGGTAGAAATGCACACTCGTGACCTGATGGCAATCGCCACACACATTACTTCTTTATATGAAGACGGCATATTAGGATACGGTAGAAATTTATTCGGCGTTCAAACAAACATTCAAGGGTAATTTCAACATCGGAAAGTATGATGGATAAAGATTGAAATCATATTTTCCTTGTCCTCTTATTAAAAAAACATGACTATGAGGTGAATATAAATGGAAAAATTTCTTTACGCACCGGAAATTGCAAAATTAGGACACGTAGCTTTAGTATCAGCAAATCTTGAAAAATCTTTATGGTTCTTCCGCGACACAATCGGGTTAGAAGAAACCGAAGTGATAGATGGTGTACATTACTTGCGCGCTTGGGGCGATTTCGAACACCATACATTATCCATTACAGCTGGTGAAACTTCTTACATCGATCACATTGGCTGGCGTACAAAACGTCCTGAGGACGTAGCAACTTTCGCTAAATTATTAGAAGATGCTGGTACAGAAGTACGTTGGATAGAAGCAGGCGAAGAAGTAGCCCAAGGGGAAGCAGTCCGCTTCGAATTACCAAGTGGTCACCGCTTTGAACTGTATTACGATATGGAAAAAACACCTGCTGATGAATCTCGTAAATCAGTGCTTAAAAACCAAACGTATAAATCTTGGGCCAAAGGTGTATCACCACGTCGCATCGACCATGTTAACTTACAAACTTCACAAGATAACGCTGTGATCGTAAATTACTTACAACAAGCATTAGGCTTCAAGCTACGTGAATATTTCGTAAATCCAGACGATGTACAAGTCGCAAGCTGGTTATCCGTAACAAACTTAGTTCATGACGTGGCAATCATGTCTACATCCCGTTCAAAAGAACCAAACGAAATGCATCATATCGCTTATTGGTTAGACAACTCCCAAGACTTACTACGTGCTGCTGATATTTTATGCGAAGCTGATGTACAATTCGTAGGCCCTGGTAAACACGGTATTTCTCAAGCCATGTACATTTACGTAAAAGATCCAGGAAGTGGCTTACGTCTTGAAATCTTTACAAACAGCTATTTAATCTTCGAGCCAGACTGGGAGCCAGTGAAATGGACGTATGAAGAATACTTGAAAAACGGATCTGCATACTGGGGCGACCGTCGCCGCGATGACGTAGATCGTGAAGCACAAGTTAAGGAATTAGCGAATTCATAATAAATTGACCACCAGCCATTCATGATGAAGGATGCTGGTGGTTCTTATGCGATGAATGTTATATAGGAAGGGGTGTCTCTATTGAAGGCAATGTTAAAAGTGTTAATCTTATCTTTCATTGGCGGTTATATTTTTAGCTTGCTGCACATCCCTATTCCCTGGATGCTTGGCCCAATTGTTGTCGTCATGTTAGCTCAATTCGTTTATAAAGGACCGCTTAGATGGTCCAGCCAAATGCGTGATTTAGGTGTCGTCATGGTCGGGACCGCGATTGGTGTACAATTCAACACCGATTTATTCGGCATGATGAGCTCCATTTTACTTTACATGATAACCCTAAACGTCATTTTGATCGGCGGTTCAATCGGCATCGCCTACTTAACGAGCAAATGGACAAAAATCCCGGTGAAAGCTGCCATATTAGGCGCCATCCCAGGCGGTTTAGGACAAATTGTCGTCTTTGCCGAGGAAGAAAAAGTTAAAGATATCGGCGTTATTTCTTACTTTCAAGTAATTCGACTTTTACTGGTCGTTGTTTTCGTACCATTTATCGTCGCTGGCCAAGTAATGAGCAAGCCACCAACTGACGCTAAGCTAACAATCAGTTTAGTACTACTAATTGCACTTGCTTGGGGTTGCTCTCATTTAATGAAACGCATCCATTTGCCGGTCGCATTTTTCATTACACCCATTCTTTTATTCATTACATTGCAACTCACAACACCACTGGCAATGCCTCAAATACCTGGCATAATCATGGATATCGCTCAGTTACTAATCGGTGCCCATATCGGACTCATGCTCAAGCCGCATATGATCAAACTGCCGGTACGTGTACTTATAGGGGGTATTTTCAGTGCCTTTGCACTGATCGCGCTAACATTTGGATCAAGCTTTTTCATGTCCTTTGCATTGGATACAACCTTCGCTACAAGTTTCCTAAGCACCGCCCCAGGGGGCTTAGATCAAATGGTGTTATTAGCGAATGCAGTACATGCAGATGTCTCGCTTGTTTCAATGTTCCAAACGTTCAGGCTCCTGTTCATTTTTATTTTAATTATGCCTTTGATGAAAATGTATTATCGTTGGCAAGGAAAAAAGAAATTGCCTAGCATCAAAAGAGCCATGTAGTAAAGAACCGATCATGTATATACCTATGGATAAGACGCTCCGATGATTGAAATTCATTCAGTGGGGCGTTTTTCGAATCTGATGAATGGTGAAACCAATTACCATATAATAGTAGAAACACGTTCAAAAAAACCATGTATCTACATGGAAGTCTGTGGGCTAGATTGCTACAAATGCGATGAGGTTACGGATATTAGAGATTCAAATAGATAGAATACCATTTCTTGAACGAACCGGGAAAAATAAAAGGCATGAGCCCGGTACAATACCGAACTCACGCCCAAGGAACTGCATATCAGTTCCTTCCTCGACAATAATAGACTATATGCAGTTGGTCATGTTCTTCTTAACTGCTTACATATAACTAACTTCTAGTATTCAGCCACTCTACTTCTCCGCCTGGATAATCGCTGAGACAATATATTCTTCTACCTTATGTTCCGGTGCCCATTCCTTGATGAATTCTTTGGATTCATCTTTAGGGATAATGGAGATGTTCTTAAACCCAGCTTGTTTCATCGTCTCTGACAATTCTTCAATTGAAGATGCCCCGGCGATGCATCCGGAGTAGAGGTTCATATCCGTTTGCAATGCTTCAGGCAGATTCGCAGTCAACACGATATCGGAAATCGCTAATCTCCCGCCCTTTTTCAGAACACGATACGCTTCCTGAAAGACTCTTCCTTTATCCGGGGATAGGTTGATGACGCAATTCGACATGATCACATCAACGAATTGATCGGCAACAGGTAGATGTTCGATTTCCCCTAAACGAAATTCGACATTTACGAATTGATTTCTTTCGGCATTGCTCCGAGCTTTGCTAATCATTTCCGGTGTCATGTCAACGCCTATGACTTTTCCTTTTTCCCCCACTTTAGGAGAAGCCAAGAAAGCATCGAACCCTCCCCCGCTCCCAAGGTCAAGGACGGTCTCCCCCTCTTTTAAGTCCGCGATCGCCTGAGGGTTTCCACAGCCTAATCCCATGTTTGCGCCATTCGGGATATTTTGAAGCTCTTCTTTGGTATATCCCATCTTTTTAGAAATCTCTTCGACGGAAATATTTTGGTTTTCTTCGGGTGTACAGCAGCTTGGCGCACAACAGCTGTCAGAGTTCACGACTTTAAGGGCGATTTTTTTATAATTACTTCGTACGCTTTCGCGGATTTCATCTTTTTTCATTTCACTCATTCTCTCCATATCCTTCCCATTCATATTTAGCAGCAAGAGTTTTCATTATATCCTGTAAGCACTATGCCCATTTCACCATTTTCCTCTTCTACATCTATGGTTACATCTGATAACTGTTCCTTCATCTCAGATTGAATGGCAATGTTCACCCCATTCACTTCTACCACCATATCATTTGTTTCTGCTTCTTGTAAGGCAACGCCAAGGTTCATTCCGCAACACCCTGCAATTCCATAAAATCGTAGAGTGGATACGTCATTTGCCTTCATCGCTTCTTGTAAATACTCTTTTGCTTGATTGGTCATTTTCATGTTCTATTCCTCCAATAGGTTTCGCATGTCATTTTTACATGTCCAGAATTTGATGCAATTGCTTGATTCCCTTTGGCTCTTCCCGGCTCCAAGGGAGGATGACAGTTTGGTTGCCGGATAGCTCTTTCACTTTCTCGATCCATTTCTTCTCTCCCTTTGCTTTCCTGGTAAGCATCGGTTCCATTGTATCCGTGACGAAAAAACTTTGGTTGATGAGCCACCAATGGATGGATATATTCGCCCGTTTCAAATCTTCTGCCAATCGTTTTGCTTCCAAAACAGGTGTCATCTCAGGAAGTGTCGTAATGATGATGCTCGTATAGGACCCGTCTCTTAATTTTGGCAACAAATCGCGTACCGGCTCTGGTATATCACCAGAAGAACGGGAAATTTCTTTATGATAAGCTTCAGATGCATCCAATAATAGAAGGGTATGACCTGTTGGTGCCGTATCAATTACGACCATGCTATCTTTGGACTGCGCCACAACATTGGCGAGTGCCCGGAAAACGGCGATTTCCTCGGTACAAGGAGATTCCAGGTCTTCTTTTATAAAGGCCAAGCCTTCTTCATCCATCGTTTCACTTGCTTTGGAAAGCACTTCATCTTTATACTCTTCCACGACTTTCTTCGGATCGATGCTGCTTATCGTTAGATTGTCATATAAGGTGTTAGCATCAAAAGTCCAAGCAATATGAGCGGCTGGATCCGTGGTCGTTAAGTGGACCTTTTTCCCTTTTTCGGCGAGTCCCAAGGCGACAAGTGACGCTACTGTCGTTTTTCCTACCCCGCCTTTTCCCATCGTAAGGATGACCCGATGGGAGTTTGATTCATAATAATCTACCAAATCTTTAATAGAGTGATGAGGGATCGTTTCTATTTCATCTAATAAGTTTTCAGACTCCCCATATGTTTGAGTGAACCATTTCTCCATGTGATTGATTCCTGTGATGGCAAATGAAACAAGAGGCAAATAAAAAGTCGGATGTTTTTTCAATGGATACGGAATGTCTTCCAATGCCCGCTGTTGTCGGTCATGCAAGGCATTTGCGTAACGATCACCTCGATCCGTCTGTTCGAAGACACCGTTCACGATCAAGAGTTGATTGGCAATCCCGATTTCCTTCAACTCATCCGACGCACGTGCCGCTTCCCTCAATGGCCCCTCTTCAGGTCGGCTCACAAGGACTAGTGTAGTCTGCCCTTTGTCCGCCAACACCTTGACGGCCTTCTGATACATCTGCTTCTGACTTTCCAATCCCGCTAACGGACCCAGGCAAGATGCCCCGTTTGTATTTACATCTAAAAAACCGGACCATGCAGTTGGTAGTTGCAATAACCTCAGCGTATGACCAGTTGGTGCGGTATCAAATACAATCCGGTCATATTCCTCCGTAATTGTTGAATCCGTCAAAAGGGTCGAGAATTGGTTGAATGCCGCAATTTCTACGGTGCAAGCCCCTGACATTTGCTCTTCCATCGTTGCAAGCACCGCATCTGGTAACTTTCCTCTATACGGGGCCACCATCCGTTCCTTGTATTCGGTTGCCGCTTGGACAGGGTCCAAGTTCAGGGCATACAGGTTCGATGTGCCCTTGATCAATTGGGGATGATTGGTTAACGGTTGCCCGAATACATCTTGTAAGTTCGAAGCGGGATCTGTACTGATCAACAGAACTTTTTTTCCTTGCTTCGATAAAGAAAGGGAAAGCGAACTTGCCACGGATGTTTTCCCCACTCCACCTTTGCCTGTGAAAAATATAAATCGCGTTTGTGGGAAGAATTCATCAGTGAATAACTTCATGTCAGCTCTCCCCATCTTTTTGCGTCTTCAGTGACAATCGCACTTTCGGCTTTTGGATCAGTTCCTCAACAGAGAACCCCGTCCACCTTCCCAACTCCTCATTACTTGGATAGCTCCCTGTTCGTACCACGTTTCCATCAACGAAAACAATCGGTAAGACATCCGGACCCTTTTCGTTCAATAACGTGCTCACTTGTTCATGTTGCATGAACTGTTCGGTATCATTGGTTAAATTATATCGTTCGATCGGATAATCCTTTTTCTTCAGATTACTTGTCACAAAAGACATCCTTAATAGCTCAGGGTCGATTGAAGGACCGCATACACCTGTAGGGCAACACATGGCAGGGTCAAAAATCTGTATTTTCTTCATTGAAGTCACTCCTTTTTTCATATAAATAAGCAGATGCCTCTATTATGGATAAATCAATGGCCAAGTAATTTCCCTTGGCTATTTGCAGGCTCATTCTCCCATTTCAGCGAATTCTTCGATCCGTTCGCCAATTTCATCACGAACGCGTTGGAAGAAGGACCACTTTTCCTCATCGGTTCCTTCCGCTTTGGCTGGATCATCAAAACCCCAGTGGACTCGCTTTACTTGTGGAGGCGTGGTTGGGCAATGCTCGTCTGCATGCCCACACAATGTAACCACTAAATCTGCATGATTCAAGGTTCCCCTATCAATCACATCCGATGTTTGATCGGAAATATCAATGTTTACTTCCCTCATCGCCTTAACAGCATTGGGATTCAATCCGTGAGCTTCCAGGCCTGCACTTTTCACAGTCCAATCCGGTAAGAACTTTTTCGCCCAGCCTTCTGCCATTTGGCTGCGGCATGAATTGCCTGTGCATAAGAAGTAGATGGTTTTTCTATGTGTCATGAAGGTTTCCTCCTGTATTGAAAACAAACAGTTATAATTTAATGGTCCGGAAATATTTCTTTTCCCAACGTAGAGCGACATGGACGAGAGCGATCAGTACCGGCACTTCCACGAGTGGTCCAATGACCGCCGCAAACGCCGCGCCGCTATTGATTCCGAATACGGAAACGGCCACCGCAATCGCCAGTTCAAAGTTATTGCTTGCTGCCGTAAAGGAAAGGGAAGCCGTAACCGGATAGGATGCACCCGCCTTTCTTGATGCAAAAAACGATACGGCAAACATGATTAAAAAATAGATGAAAAGCGGTATCGCAATCCGCACTGCATCAAGCGGCAAGGCAATGATGGTGTCCCCTTTTAAAGAGAACATCATGACGATCGTAAACAATAAAGCAAACAATGTTAATGGGGAGATCTTGGGTAAGAACTTATTTTCATACCACTCATTCCCCTTAATTTTCAAGCCAATGAATCGGGTCAACATCCCTGCTACGAATGGAATGCCAAGATATATCATGACGCTTTTCGTGATTTCCCACATCGATATCACGACAGATAGGTTCTCCATGCCGAATACGCCAGGCAACACATTCAAGAAAAAGTAGGCGAATACGGAATAGAATAGGATCTGGAATATCGAGTTGAACGCCACGAGTCCCGCGACATACTCCCTATCTCCTCGCGCCAGATCATTCCATACAATGACCATCGCAATGCAACGGGCCAAGCCAATCATAATCAACCCGGCCATATACTCCGGATAATCGTGTAAAAAGATAATTGCAAGGAAAAACATTAAAACCGGCCCTAACAGCCAGTTTTGAAACAAGGAGAGCAGAAGCACTTTCCAATCTTTGAACACGCGCCACATTTCTTCGTATTTCACTTTTGCAAGCGGTGGATACATCATGACGATTAACCCAATTGCGATTGGTATAGAAGTAGTTCCTACCGAAAAGGTATCTAATACACTTTTGAAATCGGGTACCCATACTGCAATCATGACTCCGACGAACATCGCCACAAATATCCATAGAGTAAGATAGCGATCCAAGAAGGATAATCGCTTTGTTACACTTTTATTTTCCATCCTTTTCTCCCCTAACATGATGAAGAATTAGCATTCCGTTGAACAACATGGAGCCTGGACAGGTTCTAAAGAATCGATGATGGCCTGAATATAGGGCTGTTGAACATCATTTAATCGGAAATGTTTCCATGTTCCCTTTTTTCTTTCTAAAATGATTCCTGCGTCTTTTAATTTTTTCACTTGTTGACTGACTGCTGGCTGGGAAATCTGCAGGATATCCACAAAATCACATACACAAACTTCGCCTTGTTTCAGACATGCCAATAACTTTAATCGGTTCGGGTCGCTCACGGCCTTTAATTGACGAGACATCTCCTCGATTTGGTTCATCTAGTGTCCTCCCACTATACATAATTAAATGCTTATATAATATAATGCTTATGTTATCACGATAGGTTTGACCGTTGCAAGGGTTTTGGCTTGGAGAGATTTTATCAGAGTACTTCTCGAATTGCCTTCATGAAAAAAAACTGCCGATCTCCCGGCAGCCTCCATTCCTTATAAATACTTGCGGTGAATCCCTTTTCCGTCATAAGAAAACATGACTTCTTTGCCTTCCATGACCGATTCCATGTGCACGGGACGTCCCCAGAGCTGGTGGATATAGGGCATGACTTTTTCAAGGTATTTCAGGTCCAGTTCAATGTCCTCGTACCAATGTTTCAAATACAGCTCTCCATTTCGCATATAGTCGCCGTCATTGACCGTGATATACGGGAACCCGCCATTCACCCGCATGCTGACGAGCTGATCGCGCACCTGTTCCCATGCCTTATCAACGATTTTGTAGTCTTTGCCTTGCTTTTGAAATAAGTACATATCCTCCCGCATGACGAGATCTTTGGTCAAATAGTTACGGAGGAAAGAAATATCCGATTCTATTTCCCTGACTTCGAACATTTTTTCCCGGCCCGTTCCTGGCTTGATGCCGAGCTTGAGCATTTCCTCTGTCGGGTTATCATAGCGTTCTTCGATATCTTCAAACACCTTCAGCCCTAGATAATAAGGATTGATGCTCGTTCGTGATGGCTGCACGACTCCCGCATTCAGTTTCGCAAATTCAATCGATTCGCCAGAGGTCAAATCCAGTTCACGCATGATCCTTTGATGCCAGTACGATGCCCAGCCTTCGTTCATGATTTTCGTTTCGAGCTGTGGCCAGAAATAGAGCATTTCCTCTCGGATCATGGTCATGATATCTCTTTGCCAATCGGTTAAATCCCTGCTGTATTGTTCAATGAATAGCATGATATCTTTTTCAGGCCGTGGCGGGAACTTCTTACGCCTTTTAGCGGTCGGATGCTTCTTCACATCTCTGTCTTCGAGATTCCATAAATCATCATACTCCGTCGCTGCCGGCTTGATTTCCTCCTCCTCTTCCTCATCCTCCATCGTCCAGGCAAGCTTCGGCCTCATCAGTGATGGGTCGATATGTTCCTCGATGGCAAGAAGGGCATCAAGGAATGTTTCCACTTCCCGCTTGCCATGCAACACTTCGTATTCCCGGATTCTTTCTGCCGTGGCCGACATGCTTTCTACCATATCCCTCTTGGTGTTCCGGAAACGGACATTATTTTTGAAGAAATCACAATGCGCCAAAACATGCGCCACAATCAATTTGTTTTGCACAAGTGAATTGGAATCCAACAAGAACGCATAACATGGATCAGAGTTAATGACCAATTCATAGATTTTGCTTAATCCGAAATCATATTGCAGCTTCATTTTATGAAATTGTTTCCCGAAGCTCCAATGTGAAAAACGGGTAGGCATTCCATACGCACCAAATGTATAAATGATTTCCGATGGACAAATTTCATAACGCATCGGGTAAAAATCCAATCCGAATCCAGTGGCTATTTCTGTGATTTCACTGATGGCATATTCCAGAGCCTTCTGCTCCGATCCATTCATCTTATATCCCCCTAGTCTTTTGTCTTTAGTCTAATGTATGAAAAAAGGGCGGAAAAATGCTTTGTTCCTTCTTAAAGGGCAATCGTACATAGAAAAAAGACATCCTCCAAAAGGGAAGATGTCAGGAATCAGTAGAACAGGCACTCTTTCTTACTATTACTTGGCTATTTCTGCATGTAATGCCCGTTTTTTCGTTTTTGAGCGAACCCTCGAAATGATAAGAGCTGCAATGATGACAAAACCTAAATATCCTGTAAGAGGATATACCGTACCAACCAATTTAATGAAGCCAACAAAGCTGGCAAGGAAAGCTAACATCCCTACGACGATGACCGAGATTTTAAAATTCTTTGTTTCGGAAGGTACAAGTCTAGCAGTAAATGCGTACAGCATACCAACTGACGTATTATAAATCATGCCTAACAGCACTACGGACAGAATATTTCCCAACCAAGGCGAGATTTCATTTGCTAAATAAAGAGTGGGCATGCTTACTCCCTCAATCGATTTAAGGTCGGACATCATCCCCATATTGATTAGAAGTAATAAAATCCCTAAACCTATCCCGCCTAAAATGCCTCCCATTCCTGCTTCTTTCTTGCTTTTCATTGTGCCTCCCATTACGGCCAGCATCGCGATTCCAGCCGTCATATTATAAGAAACATATAGCAATGAACCCATTAGCCAATTTCCCGTTGCGGCCGTTTCTTTACTGGATGAGGCAATGATTTCACTGAAGCTAAGATTTGATGTAAAGAATGAATAACCCGCAATGACAATCATGATGATGAATAAGAATGGCGTTACGGCACTAATGATCGACATGATTTTATCGACTTTAAGCAAAAGCGTTCCAATGGTGAGGATCGTCATGATCGCGGCACCCACGATACTTGGGATGCCAAATTGTTCTTCGAAAATAGATCCGGAACCTGCAATCATGATCACCGTTACGCCAAATAAGAAAAAGGTAATGATCACATCGACAACCCTGCCTAGATGACGGCCACAAAGGTGATCGATTATGCTTTTATGAGAGCGTGTTTGAAGCGAGCTCCCTAACTCCGTAACTTGCATTCCAAGGAAAGCGAATAATACAGTCGCTACGACAATTCCCAATACACTATAGATTCCAAAGCTCGTGAAAAATTGCAATACTTCTTGTCCTGAAGCAAAACCTGCCCCTATGATGATTCCAATATATGCGCCTGCTAGATTGATACTGTTCTTCATGGAAATCCACTCCAATTTAAAGATAATTCTGACAATTTGGTGCGTAGATAGCTTTTGCCTACCTCACGTTTAAAGCTCCGCCAATCTTCAGTAAGAAAATACCAAAGCTTGGCGGACTCAACCTGCTCAATTTTTGTATCGTTTACTATAGGAGGTAAATTCATCGACAATGGTCGTATCTACTTCGTATCCAATACCTGCCGTCTTTGGCACGGTGATGACCCCATCTTCCACCGTCACTTCCGGTTTAATGATGTCTTTATGCCAATAATTCGCAGAAGCGGCCGTATCGCCAGGCATTGTAAAATTATCAAGTGTGGTCAATGCGATATTATGTGCACGACCGACCCCAGATTCCAACATGCCACCGCACCATACTGGCACGTTTCGCTCTTTACATAAATCATGAATTTTCTTAGCTTCCGTTAAGCCACCCACTCTACCAATCTTGATATTGATGATTTTACAGCTTCCCAAATCCAGCGCCTTTCTGGCATCTTCGACGGAATGTATGCTTTCATCCAAGCAAATCGGTGTTGTGATGCTCGCTTGCAATGTCGCA
Organism: Peribacillus sp. NPDC097197; assembly: GCF_050278025.1. Classification (NCBI taxonomy): domain Bacteria; kingdom Bacillati; phylum Bacillota; class Bacilli; order Caryophanales; family Bacillaceae; genus Peribacillus; species Peribacillus sp. NPDC097197. The sequence continues at coordinate 117,927 of NZ_JBNNST010000008.1, forward strand.
TGATCGACAATATCATCCGATGACAAAGGCTGCTCGATCATCATTAAATCGAATTGATCCAGCTGTTTCAATAATTCGATATCCTTCAAACGGTAAGCCGAGTTTGCATCCGCCATGATCGGTACATCCGGATAATGATTACGTACTTCCCTGATAACATCGACGTCCCAGCCCGGCTGAATCTTTATCTTGATTCGTTTATAACCATCTTTCAGTCCATTCTCGATTTTTTTCAATAAATCTGGAACGGTTTTTTGGATACCGATACTGATGCCGACATCGATTTTATCCAGCTCTCCACCTAGTGCCGTGCTCAGTGGAATGTTCTTTTCTTTCGCGTACAGATCCCAAATAGCTCCTTCGATTGCCGATTTCGCCATATTATTTTTCCTAATATGAGCGAACAGTTCCGCTACTTCACCTGGGTGCTCTATTTCTTTATCAAGCACGAGCGGAATCAGGAAATCCTCCAGCATCGTCCAGTTCGTTTTGATGGTTTCTTCGTTATACCATGGCGCGGCAAAAGCTACAGATTCAGCCCATCCTGATAATCCCGCTTCATTTTTCACCTCTACTAAAATAAACTCTTTATCCACGAATGTACCAAAGCTAGTTGTGAATGGAGCAATCAAATCCATATTCAGATGACGTAAACGCACTTCTTTTATTTTCATGTTTAATTCCCCCACTTATTTCTGTTTTTGTAAGATGTAATGTTGAATGTTGTCCTCTTTGATCCGTTCAATTCCCACTACAGCATATCCCTGGGCAAAGAGGTTTTTGAATATCTCTCTTGTTTTCGAACGCCAATCAATCGCCAACGAAAGATTTTCCTTCTTCATTTTTTGTATCTCCGTTGGTATCGGAATGGCAATGATGTCTGCATATGTATCCAGCCTATATTCCGTGATGACTGGAAAACCTTGTTCATCCTTTTCTACCGTCACTAGTTGTGCCGCTTCACTAGGGAGATTCGCATCTGCCTGCAAATCTTGATTGATCGTCCATTCCACCATGAAGCGATCTGTCGACAGCCCTTCATTAAGTGAGCCTTCAAGCTTTCCGTAGCAATCTTCCATATAGGTACGGCAAACTGCTTTAAGTTTTCCGATATTTAAATTCGCATTCACGCTTTCCAATGGATCGTATGTCCAGCAAATTAAGTCGTAGCCCTTTTTCAGTGCTTCTTCTTTTTGTGCCAATTTAAGCAATCTTCCGTACCCCTTCTTTTGATGTTCCGGGTGGATCGCCAACAAGTGTGAGCAAAGAAAGACCTTTCCATCCTTAAAACCAGGGAAGCTGTATTGAAAGCCCACTAACTGCTCATCGAGGTAACCGCCTATGACAAGCCCCCCGTTTTTAACTGCCGTCAGCGTCTGGTGGGTTGGTATGGAATCCATCCCCCATACAAGCGTCTCCAATTGTTGCACCTCTTGTAACTCTTCTAATGTCGATAATGATTTGATATGTAATTCATGAGTCATGGCGATCCCCTTCTCCATATTTATCGAAAGTAAGAAGGATGGCTTTCGTCAGAATCTCGATCCCCGAAAGCAGCGCTTCTTTATTAAAGGTCATAAGTGGATGATGCAGGCCTGGCGTTAAGCCACAACCCAATCCAAGCATCGTCGCTTTAATGGTCGGTTTCTTCAACGTATAAAAATGAAAATCCTCTCCACCAGTCGTAATGACGGGAGGCACCAAATTTTCTTTACCGAGTGTATCTGTTATGGCTTCTGCCATGATGGCTTGGGCTTGTTCGTCGACATGTGCAGCGGCTACATAGGCACTTGGTTCAAGGGTAATTTCAACGCCATTGGCAATGGCCAGAGCTTGTGCGATTTTCTTCACCTTCATGGTCAATTCCTTCATGACATCATTATCCTGGGCGCGTAAGTCCAGCGAAAAAGTAGCCTTCCCTGGAATGATATTCGAACTTTCCCCGCCTGCAGAAAACTGCGTCATTTTCACGGAATAAGGGATGGAAGGATTAAGATGGATGCTGTTCAACAATGTGATGAAAGAGGCCCCGATCTCGATTGCATTTTGACCTTGATGGGGCCTTGCACCATGTGCATCCGTTCCTAGGATTTCGCCCTTTATGAACTGTGCTGAACCATGAACGATGGCTGGTGCCGCCTGGCCATCGCTCACTTCCTCCGCAGGCCTTACATGCACGCCATACAGAAAATCTATATCATCGACGACTTTTTCCTCAATCATCTTCAAGGCACCCGTTCCTTTTTCTTCTGCAGGCTGAAAAAGGAATTTGAGTTTCCCTTTTGGTTGAAAGTTCATTTCCTTCAATACAAGGAAAACGCCAAGAGCCAGAGTCATATGCCCATCGTGGCCACATGAATGGTTGGCCTGGAATGTGTCATTCACTTCTTGCCATAATGCATCGATATCCGATCGTAGGCCCACCGTGAACCGGCCTTCCCCCATCTCACCAATCACGCCGGTACAGTCGGAAAATCTTGTCACGGTACATTGGTTTTCCGTTAAAATGTCCGCAATGAAGTCTGTTGTCTTCACTTCATTCCAACTCGTTTCTGGATGAGCGTGCAGATGGTCAAATATCTCGATGATCCGTGGTCTTAACTTTACAAGCGATTGTGTTATATCCATTTCCAACTCCCCTTCAGAAGAAAAAATCATCCTGTTTAAATGTGTCGTATTTAGACTTTCTATCTTTGAATCCTTGTTCGTCTTTTATTGAGACACCCGCTACTAAACTATTCAATAAGGAAAATAAAACAGGTGCTGTATCGATGGTCGAAGTCTTCGGCGTTGATACCGGTAATAAGACATCCGCGAAATCTGCAAGAGGGGCAATTTCGGAGTCGGTAATCCCGATCACAAAGGCCCCAGCCTGTTTAGCCATCTCCGTAATTTTCACCGTTTCTTTCACATAACGGTGAAAGGATATCGCTATGAAAACGGAACGTTCCGTCATTTTATCCAATTGTAAAAAGATATCGTCTGTATCCGGCCGGTATAAATGAACATCCTCCTTCACAAGCCTTAGTGTGAACGTCAGCCAATGTGCGGCCGAAAAGGATAAACGATGTCCGGAAATTAAAATACTATCGGCTGACGTAATTTTGTCCACCGCTTTTGTAAAATCCTCATTTGATAGATTATGTATGGTCTTTTTGATGCTCTCGATATCTTGTTCCATCACTTGTGCCATGAAGTTTGGCTCGTTTGCGACTTCGAGTTTAGAAGTATGGTATTCATTCAAGCTACTGCTCTCGAAAATCAGCTGATTGCGAATCAGTTTTTGAAGTTCAGCAAAACCACTTAGCCCTAGCGAATAACAAAAGCGAATGATCGTGGTCTCACTCACGCCAATTTCTTTCCCTAACACTTGAGCTGGACTGACGGCAAATGTATGGGCATGAGTCAACAAGTATTTGGCCACTTTTTTTTGCCCAGTCGTTAATGCCGGGAATATCTCTTTTGCTTTTTGCTGAACATCCATAAAATCCTTCCCTTCAGTAACAAAAATGAATCGTATACTTTTTTTAAATAGATTTGAAGTTCTAACTTCACTGATAATAGAGAACATTCTAACACCCACCTTTCCATAAATCAATAATATTCTGAATATTTTAATAAAATAATCAAAATGAATTCGAAAAAACCCACGAAGAGTATCTCCGTGGGTTACATCTATCTTTTATTTTTTGTGGCGCTTTGCGTAGCCACATCGTTTACAGAGTTCTTCAACGGCGCATCTTCTCGAGAAGCCATCATACATATTCTTCGCCCGTTCGCCATCCAGGATTTCTTCTAGGGATGAATCGAATATATTCCCAAGTGGTATCTTTCCTTCACTATCCAAGCAACAAGGAACCACCGTACCATCCACCAAGATTCCTAGTTGATCTCTCAATGCATAGCAGAAAATATTTTCATCAATGATATCGCGGTCAAGTTCCGGCCACTCGAATTTTTCCGCCATATTGATATAAACCCGATCCTTCAGTTTGATATTATTCTTTTCCTGAAGGGCTTCACTTAAACGAATGTCTAGTGAAAGCTTCTCTTCCAACATCGAAAGAATATCATCATTCAACCCATTACTCGCTTTAAGTTCATCTGAATCCATATTCCATAGTCGTATGGCACAGATCACTTCACTCGTTGCATTTGCCTCATTAATGAAATCCGTTATATTACTTACGTAACTTTCCAGGCTATTGCTCGTATCGTTCGCTTCAAAACTATGAAGGGAAATATTCACCTGACGAAGCGCTTTTTTGGACAGAAGCTTATCCTTCACCTTTTGGATCAGTGTGCCGTTTGTCGTAATATTCACTTTCAAATCATTCTCAGCGCTAATATCCAGGAACGTGCCCAAATCTTTATTCAAAAATGGTTCACCCATTAGATGGAAATATATATGGTCCGTATGTGGTTTTATCTTTTCAATCACGTGCGTAAAACCTTCTGGATTCATAAATTTCAATGTCCTTTGCAAGCTAGAACTCGGACAAAAATTACACTTCAGATTACATATGTTCGTTATTTCGACATATACTTTTTTAAACTTTCTCATTATAATTCCCCTAAAATCTTGCTGTATTTAATCTGTTATTAACTATACTTGTTCCTTCCTTATAAATGCAATGGAAAAATGGATTTCCGAACAAAATGAAGGGAACTTCCACATTTAGAAGCTCCCTTCTTTCTTCCATTAAGTCCCTTTAGAGGACCAGGATTTACGTCCATTCCTTCCTATGCTCAGAAATGAATGTCATTTCGTTTCGGTAATGTTCAAGATGACCTTGCTCCACCATCTTTTGAAAGGCAAGATCACCTTCACTTGCTCTTCTTGTGATTGTCTTACATAATCCTTCTAATCGTAACAGGATCATCTCGATATAATTCTCCGCAATTCCTTCACCGTAAGCATCAAAAAATGATCTAACCCTGTTTTTTATGCGGGAAGCATCGTGAACTGAATGATAATGGACCGTCTCACCCGTCTCAGTAAGATACAATCTGCTTAATGGAACACAAGTGTAAAGCGTATACGCGATGTCCCAAAGTCGTGGTCCAGGTCCAGTCACGTCAAAATCAATAATGCCAATCGGCCGTTCATTTTGAAAAATGATGTTGTACATGGCAAAGTCATTATGGCATAACACCTCCGCTTGCTGTGGGGTATTATCGATTGCTTGCCAATGATCATCCAATGCAAAGTCGCTTACAGCATCATGATAAAGACGGAGCATCTTAGCGATTTCCCGTAAGACATCTTCTGACCACATGTATGTTTGTAGAGGATAATTCCCCGCTTCTCCTTCAATGAAAGATAGAATTTCTCTGCCCTTATCATCGATACCAAGGAATTTAGGGGCATATTCGTAACCTTTTCCCTCCAGGTGCTTTAATAACGCATGAATCCTTTGGCTATTTGGCTTCATTTCCCGTCTGACGGTATCACCTGAACGATATACTTTCGAAACGTTCCCACCTGTTAACTCTTCCTCATTGGAAAGATCGGGCATAGATACACCTCCACTGATCATGCAACTATTCACAGGAAAACTATGTTAATTCTAGTGTATCATAGGTCAGAACCAAAACAATCTAGATATGGATGCATATGCAACTACGGACATAGTAAAAAGCACCTTCGATAAAAAGAAGGTGCTGATTCCTTTGCATTCATTTTCTTTTCTGTTCCATGACCTTCAAGCTCAAAAGCTTTTTATTCTCCAGATCATGCTGGACGGTAACGATGACGTTGAATTCCTTGCCATTTTCCACCACTACGAATACAAAGTCGTCTTCCACTTGTTTATTGCCCAAATTTTTACGGCCTTTATATTGATAGTCGGTCACATCGTCTCCAGGATAATCGGCCTGAACGACAGTGATGGCAATCTTCCCGTATTTCTCATAATCCGGGGTTGCAGCAAGTGGTGCACTTGGAGCCGATTGCGTTAAAATCATGAAACCCATGACCAGCATCAGAAGTTTTTTCATCCCTTTACCTCCCACCATTTCTCACTTATTAGTCTTATTATGTATAACATCTCAATAGTTATTCAATCGATTCGCTTCTTGGACAAGCATCATCCCCACTTGACGGTTCCGGTCCCATTCTTCGGGAAATACGGACAAGGGTGGATTCGTTTCCTCCACTAAATAACTAAGTTCAATGGTCAGCGCCGGCCGCTCGAATTCGGTAATGAACCAATCCGTAAATCCACTGCCTATTGCTTCCTTTTCCGGGATGGTCAGTTCATAACCGGTTAGCTCTGCCGTTTTCTTCGCTATGCCGTAATCCCTTGCCATGTTCTTAGGTTTATTGTGATAGTGCCAAAATATTTCCCGTCCAGACGTATGGTAGGAAACAGCAATAAGGGGGTCGAGCTTCTTCGTGAAGGACACAAGTGCTTTTGCCTCCGATGCCATCAGTGGACGTTTTCCTTTAAAAAACTGATACGTGGGTTGTTTCGCTTCATTGATTATGTCATCCCAACCACTTGGATATTGCCTGTTTAAATCGATGCCATTCGCATTGGCTTTCCACCGGGACCACTCTGTGCTATAGTCGTTCATTTTCCAGACCGCCACTCGCTCCCATACATTTAAGTGAGAGAAATCACCCTGCTGGATCCTGACCCCGTCAGGATTTAACATCGGGATGAACCAGATGCTGACCTCATCCAATAAGTCCGAGGGGATATCACCGATTGGCTCACCTGTTTGATAGGCGGAGGCATAATCTTGTAGCATCTTCATCAGAATCATCGTACTAAGCCATTCCCGTCCATGATGGGCACCAACCATTAAAATCGACTTCTGCCCCCTACCAAGTTTAACGGCCTTTATCGGTTTTCCTTTTTCAGTTTCACCGATTGTTACCGTTTTTAGTTGATACTTTTTTTCCATTTCCAGAAGATCTTTTTCCATTGTTTCCGGTGAATATGGCTGTTCAGAGAATGCGTCTGAAGGATAAAGCAGAAAAAAGATCCACCCAAGCAAAATGATTTTTTTCATGAACTCACCTTTGATTATTATTCAGGTAAAAAACAACAAACGCGGTTTTTCTATATCGCCACTTATTGTAAGGAGAGCATCTGCTCATTCTGTACAAAATACAAATAGCTCCTTAGTAAGGAGGAGAATGATGATGAGGATAGCGGATTATGACCAGGCGTTGTTTCATACACACCGCTCGGATTGGGACAGCCTTTTAGTTTTGATGGTACGAACGAAAGATCACATTCTTTCGAAGAAAATTGAGCATTTTTTACACGCATATCGGTTTGAGCATGATTACCAAATCGTTCAATCTCAGCTGTATGCCCTATTTCGTTATCTCGATCATGCTGCTGAACAGACGAGTGAATATGAATATGTAACGGAAGTTCAACAATAGTTTGTACAAAATGGGAAATATTATGCAAGTTGCTTATCAGGGATTAAACTATGGCTGGTGAAACCCTAATGGAAACAAGGAAGGGGTCAGGTATGATAATACCTGACCCCTTTTTCCATTATTTCTTTATTGTCGCATATGCACTTGCATACATTTTCAATTCATCCATCAAAGCGTCGACAAGCAATGCGGATTCTTCATTCAATCCGTCATTTTCGTAATCGAAGCAGTGCGGATCAAGTACTAGTTGTTTTGGAATCACGTTCGCATAAAGGCTGCGGCCTACCGTTCTCACGGAATTCAACGCGTTGATTCCACCTTTACCTCCGCCTGAAACGGCAAGAAGCGCGACTGGTTTATGTGTAAATTGATCGCTGCTTAGGAAATCCAACGCATTTTTCAAAGCACCACTCATAGAACCGTGATATTCCGGCGTCGTTAAAATGACACCATCCGCTTCTTCGATGCTTGTGCGAAGATCTTGAATCACTTTCAATTGGTATTGCTCGCCTTCCCCGGTATATAAAGGGATTTCACTATTGCTTAAATCGATTAATTCTGCTCCGTATTGTTTAGATATGAAGCGTGAAGCAATCCCTGTACGTCCTTGTTTACGTGGTGAACCATTAATGATGACTAATTTCATGGATATTCCCCTCCTTGGTAAGTTTGAAATGATAGGTCTGAAATATATTTCATCAAAATATCCCATTATCCTCAATCAGTATACCAAAGTCCATGCGTAATTTCCTTGAATTTGAGACATTCCATTTCTATCCAATTTCGGAACAAAGAGCGAAGAACTTGCCTTCGCTCTCCCTTTATTTATTACACCAAAGCTTCTATTTCACTCATGAAATCGTTAATGACGGCGGAAAGCTTATCTTCCGATTCCTGCAGGGAACTTCCTTGGACCCCGAAATAGAATTTGATTTTCGGTTCGGTACCTGAAGGACGGAGGCATACCCACGTTCCATCATCGAGGAAATATTTTAAAACGTTGGATGTCGGAAGTTCAATCACTTCCTCAACAGTCGTTCTCAAATCGTACTTTTTACCGTTCTGATAATCTTCGGCGATGACTACGGGGATACCCCCGATTTGAGTAGGTGGGTTTTGCCTGAATCGATCCAATATTCCTTGGATCTGTTTTGCCCCTTCCATTCCTTTTAGGGTTAATGAACGTAGCCCTTCCAAATAGAATCCGTATTTTTCAAAGACATTCATCAAGCCTTGGTAAAGGGTCAAGCCCTGCTTTTTGTAATAAGCACATACTTCAACAGCAAGAACCGCTGCTTGGATGGCATCTTTATCACGTGCGAAATCCTTGATTAGATAGCCGTAACTTTCTTCATACCCGAACACGAAGCTATGTGCCCCGGTTTTCTGATACTCATTTATTTTCTCGGCAATGAACTTGAAGCCAGTCAGAACATCCACCGTCTCCAACCCGTAGGACTTTGCAATCGTCCTCCCGATTTCCGAAGTCACAATTGTTTTCAAGACCACTCCATTCTGAGGAATCGTCCCTTTTTCCTTTTGCTGACTCAATAAGTAATCCAAGAACAAGGCTCCCGTTTGATTACCAGTTAAAACGACATATTGATTCGCTTCGTTTTTCACGGCAATCCCTAACCGGTCGGCATCAGGGTCCGTTGCAATCAATAGATCGGCTTCCACCTGATTGCCAAGTTCGATGGCCATTTCAAATGCGGCTGGCTCCTCAGGATTAGGAGATTTCACCGTCGAAAAGTCCGGATCGGGCAATTCCTGTTCCTTGACGACATGGACATTGTGATACCCCAGGTCCTTAAGTGCGCGCCTAACCGATTTATTGGCTGTTCCATGAAGAGGGGTGAAGACAAGTGACACATCTATTTCTTCGGCTAATTGCGGATTCTCAGGAACCGTCAAAAGCTGTTGATTATAAGCGATATCCAACTCTTCCCCAATGATCTCGATAAGCCCCTTCTCTTTTAACGCTTCCACTTCTTTAATTTGTATATCAAGTTCACTTTCAATGGCATTCACGTACTGAATGACCTGGTCAGCGGCTTTTGGAGGCAACTGTGCACCATCCGGCCCGTAAACTTTGTATCCGTTATATTCAGGAGGGTTATGGCTTGCTGTAATCACGATTCCAGCAAAGGCATTCAGCTCCCGGACGGCAAACGATAATTCAGGCGTTGGTCGCAGCTCATCGAATAAGTAGGCTTTCACACCGAAAGTCGCCAATGTTTTAGCCGCTTCCAGTGCGAATTCCGGTGACTTGTGCCTCGAATCATAGGCGATGACCGTCCCTCTACTTTTTGCCTCTTCCCCGAATGATGAAATATATTGTGCCAGTCCCACCGTTGCCTTTCGAACCGTATACAGGTTCATCCGGTTCGTTCCAGCTCCAATTTCCCCACGCATGCCACCTGTCCCAAATTCCAAGTTCTTATAAAAGGCATCTTCGAGTTTTGCTTCATCCCGTTGCATTTCCTCGAGCAGGACACGTAATTCCCCATTTAAATTCTGGTAACCTGCCCAAGCGGTGTAGAAAGATTTCCATTCCATCTCCAACATCTCCTCTCAACGCCCATATTTTGAATTTTATGTATTAACCCTAATATAAAATTAACATATTTTTCCCCATAAATGAAGTAAAGGCTCGTGACGAAAAAGCAACTGTTGCTTTTTCGTCACGAGCACATGTAAATCCTTATTTATCTCCTTTTTGGTATTGCAATTTGTAAATGTCATGGCGACGATCTTTTAATTGTCTTACCGTACCGGATTGACGCTCCCGTCGTAAGATTTCCAGATCGACATCGCCGATAAGCACCATCTCAAGGTTAGGGCTCGTTTCCCCTACGATACCATCACGGGCAAACTCGAAGTCTGAAGGGGCAAAAATTCCAGACTGTGCATATTGGATATCCATGTTTTCCGTTTGTGGCAAGTTCCCGACAGTTCCGGAGATGACTGTGTAGACCTGATTCTCCACAGCACGTGCCTGGGCACAATAGCGAACCCTCAGATAACCTTGTCGATCTTCCGTACAGAAAGGTGTGAAAATGATCTTGGCACCCATATCTGTCGCTATACGAGCAAGTTCCGGGAATTCGATGTCATAACAGATTTGAATGGCGATCTTTCCGCAATCCGTATCAAAGACACGTACGCGGTCTCCCGCATTAATCCCCCACCATTTTCTTTCATTTGGTGTAATATGAATTTTATATTGTTTCTCAATGGTTCCGTCGCGACGGAACAAGTAGGCAATATTATAAATATTGTCATCTTCCTCTTTAACGAAATGAGAACCACCGATGATATTGACGTTATATCTTACTGCAAGCTTCGTGAACAATTCAATGTACTGTTCCGTGAATTCCGAAAGCTTCCTGACTGCCAGACTTGGAGACCGTTCATTTAAGAACGACATCAACTGGGTTGTGAACAGCTCTGGGAATACAGCGAAATCAGCATTGGCGTCGGACGCTACATCCGTAAAATACTCCACTTGGTTCGCGAAATCTTCAAATGATTCGATACGACGGAGCATGTATTGCACGACGCATATCCGAACAGGTTCGGACGTCTTGTAATAACGCTTCGATTTCGGTTGGTAATCCCAATTATTCCATTCCATGAGTGTCGCGTATTTATTGGAAGCCAGATCATCAGGCAAATAGTTGGGATTGATCCTCATAAGGGTGAACCCATTTAAAAGCTGGAACGATAAGACTGGATCATATATTTTATGCAGTTGCACTTCCTTGACATATTCTCTCGGTAGCAATTCATCCGCATACTTATGGTAGTTTGGAATTCTGCCGCCGATAATGATACTTTTCAGGTTCATTTGTGCAGCTAGTTCTTTTCTTGAATCATATAGTCGTTGTCCTATTTTCATCCTGCGGAATTTTGGATGAACCATGACTTCAATTCCATATAGATTATAACCGTCTGGATTGTGATTCGTGATGTAGCCATTATCCGTTACATCATCCCAAGTATGGCGATCATCATATTCGTCAAAATTGATAATGAGGCTTGAACAAGAACCAATCACTCTGCCATCGTACTCAGCTACGAATTGGCCCTCCGGAAAGATTTCCAAATGGCTCTCGAGCTGATCTCGTTTCCATGGATCCATCCCTGGAAAACAAGACGCTTGCATAGCAATGATTTCGTCTATGTCCCCTAGCTTCATATTTCGTATTTCCATGATTTTCTCAAATTTATGCAGGTCTAAATTAGGCATTTTTCTCAGGCTCCTTTATTCTCTTCATCGAAGATTATACCCCTAATTTTAAAAATATAACACTTGAAACTCCTAATTCCCTTGTTATGTACCTGGAAAAAACCCCGTCTGAAGCATATTTTAAGAACATATATTTTACAGACGCCATCGATACAGACTATACTTTTATTAAAGAAAAAGAAGGTGGAGTAGGGAAGCGATGAACAAGACAAAAGACAGTAAAGAAAACTGGCTATTTATTGCATGGGCTGCTTCCATCATTGCCATGTTTGGAAGCTTATATTTTTCTGAAATTAAGCAATACGAACCTTGTACCCTTTGCTGGTATCAACGGATCATCATGTATCCTTTTACAGTCATTTTAGGTATAGCCATCATTCGTAAGGACCATTGGATTAGCTTTTATACGATGATATTGTCCGGTATCGGTGCACTCATTTCAACCTATCACTATTTAATTCAAAAGGTTTCATTCTTTTCCGACCATTCCCTTACGTGCGGAAGGGTCCCATGTACAGGTCAATATATTAACTGGTTTGGATTTATTACGATCCCTGCCTTAGCTCTCGTTGCATTCATCATTATATTCCTATGCAGCTACATCGTATGGACAAGATCCAAGGAGGCTTCAGCTTAATGAAAAAGATTGCGATATTTTTAGTCTTAATCGTCGCCCTATTTATCGTATTGGGCGTTGTGACAAATATGAAAAAAGAAGAAAAGGCAAAGGGCAATCCTTACGGAAAAGATAGTCTTAAATCCGCCACCGTCGATCAATTGGATGATCCCAATTATCAAAATCTGATTCTCCCCGCCGAGTTAGAGAATGACCTGCAGGAAAAAGAAGCAGTGACGGTTTACTATTATAGCCCTACATGCGTGCATTGCCAAAAAACCACCCCAGTCGTCGCACCCCTGGCCGAAGAGATGGGCATTGACCTTGTTCAATACAATTTATTGGAATTCGAGCAAGGATGGAGCGATTATGGGATAAAGAGCACGCCGACCATTGTCCATTATGTTGATGGAAAAGAAAAGGCCCGGTTAGTTGGCTACCATGAAAAGTCAGACTTTAAAGAATGGTTCGAGGAAAACGACATCAATTAATAAAAAGAACCGGCTATAACGGGAACAGTCCGTTATAGCGGGTTCTTTTTATTTGCCTTATACTAAGTATGAATTCGCCACTTGAACATTGTACATGGGCAAACCTTCCATTCCCACATGTTCGCTCATTCGGTTAAAATGATTAGAATCGAAGGGGAAGAATATCCCGCATTCATTCAAAAGTGTAATGTTGCGCTTGAACAATTCATCTGATTTACGTTCAGTTGCCTTTGAATCCACCTTCTCCTCCTTGTCCATAATGGTTAGGAGGACTTGAAGGCATGTCATCACCTGATACGCTTCCCTCAGTGTACCATTGTAGGTGAAACGGCCCTTATTAGGCTGTAAAACGCCTATTTCTTTAAAATGAAGGATTTCATCTTTTGTGAAGTAACTCGGAAATACAGATTCGTAGAAACGTTCAACAAGATCAGCAATTTCTTGCTCTTGTTCTTCCGTTGATGGAGAGACAACCTTCACAACAAAACCACCTTTTTCAAATACTTTGGTCCTATCTTTGTTTGTTTAATCTTAGAGGTTCATCCTTTTTTTAATAGAATAACATAAAAACTGTAAAAATAATGTGGTAATTTAACCCACCGACTCATTTTCAATAGGTCTAATGATTCTTTTTTCACAGTTCATTGTAATTATTATATATTTTTTTCTTAAAAATACAATCTAATCCAACGAAAGTAGGAATAAATTTGAAACATTTCACAGTAAAAAACGATGAATTATTCATCACTGTACATAAACAATTGGATGGTTTTACATTAGAAGGTCTTTTTAGAGACCATTGGAAGGCTCCAAAGAAACTTGTTCATGAATGGAGAATGAGTAAGGAAGTAAAAGTGAATGATGTCATCACTCCTTGGACAAGTAAAATTTCTGAAGGGGATACGATCCAGATTCCGTTGCTTCACGTTGATGATGATCGAGTACCCGCTACAGATTTGGGAATCACCATCTTATATGAAGATGATTTGTTATTGATTGCAAACAAACCGGCAGGAATGGATACCCACCCCTCTCATTCCGGTGATAGGAATTCGCTGATCAACGGGGTGGCCCACCACCTTCAGGTAACCGGCCAAACCTGCATGATAAAACATATTCATAGACTCGATAAAGATACCACCGGCGCCGTCCTTTTTGCTAAAGAGCGACTGACCGGCTCCATGCTCGATAGAATGCTTGAAGAACGGAACATCAAGAGAACCTATTATGCTTTAGTGGAAGGGATCCTTCAAAAAAACGCAGGAAAAATCGAAGAAAAGATTGGGCGGGACCGGCATCATGCGACGAGACGAAGAGTATCTCCATCCGGACAGACAGCCATCACTCATTATCAAGTCCTTGAACGGTACCCTAAAGAAAATCGGACACTTGTCAGCTGCACATTAGAAAGTGGCAGGACCCACCAAATCCGGGTGCACTTCAGCCACTTGAATCATCCATTGGCCGGGGATACTCTGTATGGCGGAAAGAGGTCCTTTCCACGTCAGGCCCTTCATGCCAGGAAAATGGAATTCATCCATCCTATCTCCGAAGAAAAAATCGCCATCGAAGCGCCTTTCCTGGATAAGCCCAGTATCTTTGATACGTTATAAACCATAAAAAAGCTGGCTCATCGTCTTTGAGCCAGCTTTTTTTGATTATGAACCTTTTTTTAATGTAGCGGCCGCCCAATTCCCAAAAGATTGGATTAGCTGAACGAGGCAGATCAATAGGAGGACCGTCAGGAACATGACAGGAAGATCCCATTGTTGGTACCCATACCGTAGTGCCAGATCACCGAGTCCCCCCGCTCCCACAGCCCCGGCCATTGCCGTTGCTCCGATCAACCCTATCGTTGCAATCGTCAAACAAAGGACGATCCCTGGTCTAGCTTCACGTAACATGATTCGAAAGATGATTTGTGTCCGTGTCGCTCCCATGGCCAAGTAGGCTTCAATGATGCCGCGGTCCACTTCGAGCAAGGCCGTTTCTATCAATCGTGCGATATACGGGGCGGTAAATACGATCAGTGGGACAATCGCGCCCTTAACGCCTATCGCCGTGCCTGCCACCCATTCAGTGAAAGGGATGATGGCCACAATCAATATGATAAACGGCACGGACCGGATGATGTTAACAAGTATATTCAATATAAGAAAGACCAGTTTATTCGGTGCTAGATGATCTTTTCTTGTTATCACCAATAACACCCCAAGTGGAATGCCTATGATGGTGGCCACGAAAAGAGCGATTCCAACCATCATTACTGTTTCGTACAGCGACTGTGTAAATAACGGCGACATCCCTACCAATCTCTCCATCATGACATCATCACCTCTGAATCCCGTTTTATTTCCACATGATGAACCGCCTGTTCGAGAAAATCGATGGCCTGTAAAATCGATTCTTCCTTACCTGAAATATGTAGCACCATCATCCCAAGTGGCATTCCTTTCACTGAAATCATCGAACCGCTTAGCACATTGGTGACCACGGAAAACCGTACGGCAAGAGAATGTAGCACAGGATTAAGTGCATCGTCTCCCCTGAATGAGATCCTGACCACTTTATAGGACGAACTTCCATGCTGCATTTTATTCAACAAGTCTTTTGGAACCGTATCATCGAAAACGGTTCGGATGAAGTTTTTCGTCGTCGGGGCTTGAGGTGTACTGAAAATATCATGAACTGACCCCTGTTCGATGATTTCCCCCTGCTCCATGACAGCCACCCGATCACAGATTTTTTTAATGACATCCATCTCATGGGTGATCAGCATGATCGTCAATCCCATTTTTTCATTAATATCAAGCAAAAGTTCAAGAATGGATTCCGTCGTTTGTGGATCTAACGCGGAGGTGGCCTCATCACATAAAAGAAGTTCGGGGTCCATCGCCAAGGCGCGAGCGATCCCCACCCTTTGTTTTTGTCCTCCTGACAGCTGGGCAGGATATTCCCCCGCTTTATCCTGCAAGCCCACTAACAAAAGCAAACCGTCCACCTTTTGCTTGATTTCTCGTTTGGACATCTTATTCATTCTTAAGATTTCTGCGACATTATCAAACACATTATAGGAATCCAGCAAATTAAAATGCTGAAAGATCATCCCGATTTTCTTTCGGGATGACCGCAATTCCCGTTCACTCAATTGCAGTAAATCGACTCCATTCACGATGACTTTTCCGCTAGTCGGCTTTTCCAGCAGATTGACCGTCCGAAGCAACGTGCTCTTTCCGGCTCCGCTAAAACCAATCACACCGAAAATCTCTCCCCTGTTCACGGAAAGGGATACACCCTTTAAGGCATGAATGCTTTTTTTTCCCTCTACATATGTTTTGTGTATATCAGTCAGCTGGATCATTCTAGCCCCCCTACTTATCCTTCATTTCCAGGTTTGGACCAGCAAAGAGCCTTCTTTACTGTGCCTTTCTCTCCTTTCATTCAAAAGGATGATCGACCGTTTTGAACACACCATCGTACTTTTCTTTAATGAATGCTTTCACTTCTTTGGAACTATATAATTCAGTTAATTTTTTATAGTCTTCATTATCTTTATTTTCTTCTGCGGTTGCCAAGTAAATCGGGAACTTGTCCCCTTGTTCGATATATAATGGATCTTCCTTCGGGTCGTATCCATTCTGGATTGCAAAATTACTAGGGATAATCGCAACGTCCAGGCTATTCATCGCTGGAGCAAGCATACCGCCTTCTAACTCCTTGAATTTCAATTTTTTTGGATTTTCTGCGATGTCCTGGATGGTTGCGTAGTTTTCAAGACCCGGCTTCAATTTAATTAAACCCGCTTCTTCATATAACAAAAGACCACGCCACAGATTAAGAGGATCATTCATGATTCCTAGAGTGGCCCCTTCAGGAATTTCCTCGATCGTTTTGTATTTTTTCGAATAAAAAGCCATATTCGTGGTGAAAACCTTCCCCACCGTTGCGATATTGGCTTTGTGATTCTCGTTATATTGTTCTAAATATGGTTTGGTTTGGAATACATTAACATCCAAGTCCCCATTTTCAAGAGCGCGGTTAGGCGTGACGAAATCATTGAATGGGACAATCTCCATTTTGATTCCCTCTTCCTTGGCCACCTCTTTCACCTTTTTGGCCACCTCTTCAAAAGGGCCCGCGGAAACGCCCACTTTAATCGTCTGTTCTTGAACTTTCTCTTCACTACCGCAGCCTGCTACTAATAATAAGCCCGTGACTGCAAGAAGCATCCCCATCATTTTTTTTGATATCATCATTCTCATTCTCCCTCCCCATTTTTCAGTATACAATTATTATTATTTTAAAAACATCATAATTTTACATTCATCCTATATATTGATTATTTATCCTTTTTATTAAGTAAATGACAATAATTTTTATATATTTAAATAGCAAATAATGCTTTCTTCTATATTAATTAATGGAAAGAAGGCAACCGCTATTATTAGCGATTACCTTGAAATTCTCCCAAAAAAATAAGCTGGCCGTTTAGGCCAGCTACATTTTCTTTATTTATGAAGCTTTTCTTGTTCCTCTTAAGATTAAGCTTAAGATGAAGACAAATACGATAGCACCGATTAATGCTGGAATGATAGCGAAATCTGCTACTGAAGGTCCCCAAGTTCCAAGAATTAATGAACCTAACCATGCACCAACAAAACCTGCAATGATGTTACCAACGATACCGAATGGTACGTCACGTCCGATAATCATACCTGCTAACCAACCGATAATACCACCGATAATTAATGACCATAAGAATCCCATAATATATTTCCTCCTTGAGTAAATGAATTTTATTCAACAGACTTGAAGAAATTCTCATCACTTTCATTATTCGTGTCCGATCAACACCATAACCTTTACACTCAAAAGGTATAATGCCTGGTACGCATATCTTAATAATGCGAATGTTTTTGGTTATTTAAAAAGGTAATTGTCATTTTAAAATGAAGTTGATTGGACACCGCTTAACGTCTGTGTGTGTTTTCTTCTTGTTTGCTGTTGTACTAAGTATTTTCCCCTTATTCTAAATCTAAAACCTTATTTTATTTTAATTTTTTTGGAACCGAAAAAGAGATTATCGATGTAGAGAAAGGGGTATATACTATTTTTCATTTCGTCTTCCACTGTTAGTATAGACAGTTTCCATCTATAATATGTTAAAAAAAAGAGTGTCCAGAATTTCTCTGGGCACTCTTTTTAGGGTTCGTGAAATTGGTTAAAAAATCAGTTCATCCGGGTTGCTACCGAATCGTTCATTTTTATTCAAGGCGTCGATTTGGTTCATCTCATTAAGGCTCAATGAAAAGTCAAACACTTGAGCATTTTCTACGATACGCGAAGGTGTAATCGACTTTGGAATAACTACGATATCATGTTGTAGGTGCCATCTGATCAATACTTGTGCAGCGCTTTTCCCATGCTTTTTCGCAATATGGTTGATTGTAGGTTCATCGATTAAATGCCCCCGTCCAAGCGGACTCCACGCCTCTACCTTGATATCATGTTTTTTGCAGTAATCACGAATTTCGGTTTGAGTTAACAATGGATGTAATTCAATTTGATTGACGACAGGCTTAACCTCACTGTTTGCCAATAAGTTTTCCAGATGGTGAACATGGAAATTACTTACGCCGATCGCTTTCACTTTTCCATCATGATAAAGTTTCTCAAGTGCCTTCCATGTTTCCAGGTATTTATCCTGACCTGGCCAATGAATCAAATATAAGTCCAAATACTCCAAACCTAGACGTTCCATGCTATCCTCGAAAGCTTGAAGGGTCGTTTCATATCCTTGTTCCGTATTCCATACTTTCGATGTAATGAATAGTTCTTCACGTGGGATGCCACTTTCCCGAATCGCCTGCCCCACACCTTCTTCATTTTCGTAGATGGCGGCCGTATCGATTGCACGGTAACCTACCTCAATGGCCTTCTTGACTGATTCAACCGTTTCCTCACCGTTTTTCACCTTAAAGACACCGAAGCCCAGCTGCGGCATTTGCACTCCATTATGTAAAGTTATCTTCTCACCAACACTTGAAATCACGTGACATTCCCCCTTAGTTTTATTTTCCAATTATAGCATCAGATACCTTGCATTTCTAACCATTCACCTCGGAATTTTCAGCTTTCAATCCACCAAATCCTTTGGTAAACTATCCATTATTATTTAAAAAAAGAATGAATAGGCAATTTTTCATCGAATGAATAAAATATTTTGTAAAAAAATGACGAAACATCTATCCTTATAGATAAGAAATTCGTTACAATTGAATAGTTGGGCAAAAAAATGTTAAAAGTAGGTGCCACCTTTTCAAAAGAATAATCAATCGATATAACTCCCATTCTAAATAGTAGGAGTTTCAAGACTAATCTCTCGTCCACTTTGTATCCGCAAACTAGGTTTTATATTTACATACTTGAACATTAAGGGAGTCTTACATGCATGAGTAGTCTATTCATTTTAACAGCTGCAATTATCTTCTTTGCTTTAGTTTTTGACTTTATCAATGGGTTCCATGATACGGCCAATGCAATCGCTACCGCTGTTTCAACTAAGGCACTACAACCTCGGCACGCCATCATCATGGCTGCGATCATGAACTTATTGGGAGCATTGACCTTTACAGGGGTAGCCCAAACCATAACGAAGGACATTGTCGATCCATTTACCTTAAATAATGGTTCTTATGTCATTCTTGCCGCCCTACTATCTGCAATTATTTGGAATTTGGTCACCTGGTACGTTGGCATTCCAAGCAGTTCTTCCCATGCCATCATCGGATCCATTGCTGGAGCTGCCATAATATCAGGTGGTTTCGATTCCATCAAGTGGAGTGGGTTTTCTAAGATCGTCCAAGCCTTGATCTTATCTCCTATCATTGCATTTGCAGTCGGTTTTATCGTGTATAGCATCTTCAAGATCATCTTTAAAAATAATAACTTAGGCAAGACCAATAAACGTTTCCGGAGGATTCAAATTCTTACTGCTGCGATTCAATCCTATACACACGGAACAAATGATGCGCAAAAGTCGATGGGGATCATCACATTGGCTTTAATGGCTAATGGATTTGCTCATAGCTCCGACATCCCATTCTGGGTACAACTTTCCTGTGCGATTGCCATGGCCTTAGGTACTTCAATAGGCGGATGGAAAATCATCAAGACGGTCGGTGGGAAAATCATGAAGATCCGTCCGATAAACGGAGTGGCCGCTGATATGTCGGGTGCCGCCATCATCTTAGGGGCTACCTTCATTCATATGCCTGTAAGTACAACCCATGTCATCTCCTCTTCAATACTTGGTGTAGGCTCAGCTCACCGAATCAAAGGGGTAAAATGGACAACCGCCAAAAGCATGCTGGTGACATGGTTCATCACGTTACCAATTTCCGCAGGATTGGCTGCAACCATATACTATATTATTTCATTATTTTTATAATCCAACACTTGAACCTTTCCAATCCGGAAAGGTTTTTTTCTTCTCTTTTCTCTCTTCATCATTGTAGATATTCCCAAATTTCACTTTTCCTTTATCTTTTTGTAAAGTTTTATTAAGATTTTGTAAATTTTCGTCGAAAAACCTTCCCTATTGCTAGATGAATTCGTTACAATCAAGTTGTTAATACTAAAGCGTACACATCTATACGTAAAATTACGCTTGACTAATTGGGAGGCATTAACCATGGCTTTTAAATCTAAAAAAGACAAATTTGCAGTGATGTTATTAAATATTGCTCAAAACATCAAAGAAAGTGCGGACTATTTCGCAGATTATAAGCTTAAAAATATCAGCGACTTAAAAGTTTTTTCAGATACGATGAAAGATTATGAGCACAAGGGCGATGAAATGGTTCACACCATCATTAAAGAATTAAACAACGCCTTCATTACTCCTATAGAGCGTGAAGATATTCTTGAATTAACCATGAGAATGGATGATGTCATAGACGGTTTGGAGCATTGTTCCGCTCTATTCGAAATGTATTCTATCGTTAATGCCGATGAGTACATGCTTAAATTCGTCGATGCCATTAAAGAATGCACCTATGAAATCGAAACAGCTGTCGATACGCTATCTACTAAAAAATTACCAATGATCCGTGAAAACGCGATTAAGATTAAAGAACTTGAATCTGTTTGTGATGGCATCCAACGCCAATCCATCAAAAACCTGTTTACGGTTGAGAAAGATCCAATCAGAATCATCCAATATAAAGAGATTTACGAGAGCCTTGAAGAAATTGCCGACAACTGTCAAGCCGTTGCCAATACACTTGAAACAATCATAATGAAAAACGCCTAAGGAGTACCCCCAAAAATGGATACTTTATTGATTTTAACGATTATCATTGTTTTCCTAGCACTTGCATTCGACTTCATCAATGGTTTCCATGATACAGCGAATGCCATTGCTACATCTGTTTCAACAAAAGCGTTAAAACCAAGGCATGCTATCATCTTAGCAGCTATCATGAATTTTGTTGGAGCCATGACTTTCACAGGCGTGGCGAAGACGATCACGAAGGATATTGTGGATCCGTTCACCCTCCCGAATGGTTCTTATGTAATCATGGCTGCTCTACTTTCGGCCATCATATGGAATCTTCTTACTTGGTATTACGGAATACCAAGTAGTTCCTCCCATGCATTGATAGGTTCGATTGCAGGTGCCGCAATTGCAGCAGCCGGATTCTCCTCCATTAAGTGGGAAGGGTTCTTGAAAATTCTCGAAGCGTTGATTTTCTCTCCTATCATCGCTTTCGTGATAGGGTATATCGTTTACAGCATCTTTAAAGTTGTTTTCAAAAACAACAACCTGACGAAAACGAATCAAAGGTTCCGTACGATCCAGATTGCTACAGCAGCCCTTCAATCGTATACACATGGAACGAATGATGCTCAAAAGGCGATGGGGATCATTACACTGGCCCTGATCGCCAATGGATATGCATCAAGCACGGATATCGCTTTATGGGTTCAATTCAGTTGTGCCTTGGCAATGGGTCTTGGAACCTCGATCGGTGGATGGAAAATCATCAAGACCGTCGGTGGAAAGATCATGAAGATTCGCCCTATCAATGGGGTTGCCGCTGATTTAACGGGTGCCTTCATCATCTTCGGTGCCACTTTGATTCATATGCCAGTAAGTACGACTCATGTTATTTCATCTTCCATCCTAGGAGTCGGTGCATCCCACCGGGTTAAGGGTGTTAAATGGGGAACGGCAAAAAGAATGCTAATCACTTGGTTCATTACCTTGCCTATTTCTGCTACATTAGCAGGGTTGATTTACATGGTTATTAATTTCTTTTTCTAACGTTTCCAAAAACCTGCTGATTCAGCAGGTTTTTTCATTTTCTGGAATTCTTCTATCCTATCACTATGTTAAATAAGGATAATCGTTTAAAATTTGTATAAGAAGGAATTTTTTAAGCGAGGTGCCTTAGCAGTATGAAGGAATTTACGAAAAATAGAGATATTTTTAAAGACCTTTATGGGGATATGATGGAGTTTGCTGATAGAATCAGTTCCGTTTTAGGTTGTCCGATTACAATAGAAGACGGAAACCATCGTCTCCTTGCCTATAGTACCCATGATGATACAACAGACCAAGCCCGGATCATGACCATCATTGGCAGACGGGTACCCGAAAAAGTCATCAATAGCTTATGGAAAGACGGCATCATCCCTTCCTTGTTGAAAGATGGGATGCCGATAAAAATAGATGCCAGGCATGACGTCGGGCTTGGCAATCGGGCAGCGGTTTCCATCCGGAAAAACAATGAAGTCCTGGGCTTCATCTGGGCATTGGAAGTAAACGAACCTTTCTCCGAAGAGGATATGGAATTTCTCCACTTCTCTGCCAAGGAAGCAAAAAATCAACTACAACAACTGCAATTGAAAAAGAAAAGGAAAGAAGCGGGACACCAGGAGTTTCTTTGGCGCATGTTGACGGGACACTATCAGGAAGAATCGGAAATACTCGAGCATTTCACTAAGTTTTCCATCCATGTCCCAGTCGTCTTTTCTATATTGGTATTTGAATTCCCAAACGAAATCAACCGTGAAGTCGAACGTTTCATTTCCTATATGCTAACGACCACCCAAAAGATTCATAGTTTCCTTTTTGCCATAGACCAGAATAGGCTCATCCTTTTTACTGGATTCAATCAGGAGAATGAATCTGCCTTCTCCACTTATGAATTCATCCCTTACTTCATATTGGAAATGCAACGACGGTTTGGTGTGGAACATATCCTTGGAACATCCGGGAACATGTATAAAAACCTGACCGACGTGAAATCAAGTTATGAGGAAGCGCTATATACCCTGAAAATGAAGTCGATTTTTCCAAACGATATGAATCACATCCTGCATTATGAAGAGCTCGGCATGTTTCAAATGCTTGATGTCTTTGCAAACAACAAACAGCGAACGGTCCATCCTTCTGTTTTAAAGCTCAAAGCATACGATATGAAAAATCAGACCGAATTATTGCACACACTGACCGTCTATCTCGAAAAAGACGGCAATCCCAATGAAGCTTCAAGGACTCTCCATATCCATGTGAATACGTTGAACTACCGATTAAAACGGATAAGTGAAATCGGGAATATCCGCCTAAAGGACCCGATTCAAAAGATGTCCCTCTTTCTAGACATCAAGATCGAACAATATAAAGAATTTCTAAAAAAAGCACGATGAATCTTACATTACGGGTAAAGATAGGAAGACGGAAAGGAGAATGACCACCATGAATCTGGAACCAAGAGAAGAACTTGAGAAAGAATTGCAAATCATAAATAAGTGGGAAAAGGAACAGAAAGGTCTATGGTTTTGGGACCGAATCGGTCGCCTCCCCTTTAAGATACTCGACAAAGTGACCCCGTCCTTCATTCAAAAAAGGTTGGGTGCCCTGCTCGATGAAATAGGTAGCTACATACAAACAGGCGGCAAATACCTAACGAAGGAATCTGCCATCATCAGGAAGGTGGAGGTTCATAGCCCAAATTTGAACATCACTACCATTGAAGATATCTCCAGGGATGTGCCACTCCAAGTGATGGACAAAGTTGGTCAAGATATTAAAAAATCGGGTAGTCATTTAGCGACGGTCCAGGGGGCCAGTACAGGAATAGGCGGAGTTTTCACTTTAGCCATCGATATCCCCCTCCTCCTTGGCATGTCCATTAAAACCCTGCAAGACATGGCCGTAGCCTATGGTTACAATCCACGGGACAAGCAGGAACGGGTTTTCATCGTCAAATGCCTACAGTTCACTACATCTGATGTCGTCGGGAAAAAGACGCTCTTAAAGGAAATGGAGAACATGGTCCTTCCTGGGTCCGAATCTAAAAGAGAAATTGCTTCCGAGCTTCAAGGCTGGCGGGAAGTGGTCTATACATATCGCGATCAATTCGGTTGGAAGAAACTTTTGCAGATGGTTCCCGTCGCAGGCATCATCTTTGGTGCATTCACCAATCGTTCCATGATCTCCGATATGGCCGATACAGGCATGATGCTTTATAAGAAAAGAAGAATTATAGAACGAATGAAGGAAATCGGTTCCACTGATTAGTTCCATGTCAGATTTTCTTACGTACACCTTGGTCATCCAGGCTCGTATCCAATAGTTACCCATACCTTTTGACTCTGCCTTTGTGGAATTTCACAAAGGCCTCTTTTCCACTTTTCTGATTTCCACATACTAACCTTTTCCAATCGCGTTTATACTTTAGGTAATACTTAAAAGAAACCATTGGAGGTATTTTAGATGAGAATAGGCATTCCGAAAGAAATCAAGAACAACGAAAACCGTGTAGCTATCACTCCCGCTGGTGTTATGGCATTAGCCAATGCCGGACATGAAGTTTTTATAGAAGTAAACGCAGGCTTAGGAAGCAGTTTCACCAATGAATCCTACCAGGAAGCCGGCGCCATCATGGTCGAAGATGCTGCAAGCGTTTGGGAAAGCACGGACATGATCATGAAGGTAAAAGAACCTATCCCATCTGAATATAAATATTTCCGTAAAGACTTGATTCTTTTCACATATCTTCACCTTGCCGCCGAACCGGAATTGGCAAAAGCATTAAAGGAAAATGGTGTATTGGCCATTGCCTATGAAACCGTTTCCGTAAATCGCACACTTCCATTATTAACGCCAATGAGCGAAGTCGCTGGACGCATGGCCTCACAAATCGGTGCTCAATTCCTTGAGAAAAACAACGGGGGTAAAGGTATCCTCCTAAGCGGTGTACCTGGTGTCAAACGCGGTAAAGTAGCGGTCATCGGGGGTGGTATGGTTGGAACGAATGCAGCCAAAATCGCCATCGGTCTGGGAGCGGATGTAACCATCCTTGACTTAAGTCCCGACCGTCTGCGCCAACTGGATGATATTTTTGGAAATCAGTTGACCACTCTCATTTCCAATCCATTCAATGTAGCGGAAGCCGTTAAAGATGCGGACCTAGTCATCGGGGCTGTCCTGATTCCAGGTGCAAAAGCTCCAAAACTTGTCACGGAAGAAATGGTCAAATCCATGTCGCCGGGGTCAGTCATTGTCGATGTAGCCATTGACCAAGGTGGTATCTTTGAAACGGTTGACCATATCACAACACATGACAACCCTACTTACGTAAAACACGGAGTTGTCCACTATGCAGTGGCGAACATGCCTGGTGCGGTCCCTCAAACATCGACCACAGCGTTGACGAACGTAACCGTTCCTTACGCATTGCAAATTGCCAATAAGGGGGCTGTTAAAGCCATTCTTGAAAATGAAGCCCTTGCAAAAGGGGTAAACGTGGCCAACGGCGAAATCACGTTTGAGGCTGTTGCGACGGACCTTGGATATAATTACGTCAATGTAGTAAGTGCCTTGGATCAAAATAATATTAATGCCTAAAATGATAAGCTCCAGTGACGTTCATGACGTCCTGGAGTCTTTTTTGTATTTGTATTTTTCTACACGCACAAGAACATGATCATTTTCGACCCACCGTTATGTGTGGTCAGTCTTCAAATACTTTGCCAGGATTCATGATGCCTTTCGGGTCCAAAGCCTGCTTGATCGTTTTCATCACTTCGTATGCAGTGCCATGCTCTCTCCGCTGATATTTTCTTTTCCCAAGTCCTACTCCATGTTCCCCCGTACACGTACCGCCTTTAGTTAGTGCGTATTCGACAATCTCCTCATTTATCCGCTTTGCTTCCACCACTTCCTCTGGGTTACTAAGGTCCACCATGAACAAGACATGATAATTCCCATCACCCACGTGACCGACGATCGCACCTTCCACTTTCGATTGTTCGATCTTTTCCCTCGAATCCAAAATGGCATGAGACAATTCGTTCAAAGGCACGCTTACATCAGTCACCATCAATTTTTTGCCTGGTGCACTATGGATGAATGCATAAGCAAGATTATGGCGGGCTTCCCACAATTCGTTACGCGCTTTCGAATCCGTTTCAAACTGGATATCTTCACACCCTAAATCCCGGACAATTTCCTTTGCGAATGTCACATCCTGCTCAAGCCCCGCTGCATTCCCGTGAAACTCCAAGAATAATGTAGGTTTTACATCATAGGACTTATCCAAGAACTGATTTACCTTTTTCATAGATTCCGAGTCCACTAGCTCGATTCGTGCGATGGGAATTCCGGCAACCATGATGCCATTCACGGCTGCTACCGCAGCTTCGACGGTTGGAAATGAGGCCCTCCCCGCCATCGTCACTTCCGGGATCCCGTAGACCTTTAACGTTAATTCGGTAAATACCCCTAGCGTGCCTTCCGAACCGACAAATAACCCATTCAAGTGAATCCCGGATGAAGATTTTGCCGCTGAACTTCCGGTATGTATGATTTCCCCATTAGCAAGCACCACTTCCAAATCCCTAACCTGATCCCTCATGATCCCGTATTTAACAGAAGTCGTCCCACTTGCATTCGTTGCCGCCATCCCACCTAATGTTGCGTCGGCACCTGGGTCAACCGAGAAAAAGAGCCCGTATTTTTTCAGTTCTTTATTCAATTGTGTCCGTGTTACTCCCGGTTGGACCTTCACTAAAAAATCGCCTGCGCTGATTTCAAGCACCTTATTCATCAAGGATAAATCAAGTGAGATCCCTCCGTTTACAGGGACTACATGCCCTTCCAAACTCGACCCCAAACCAAAAGGAATGATTGGGATTCCTTGCTCATTGGCGTACCGTACGACAGCACTCGTTTCTAAGGCATTTCTCGGATAAATGACCACATCCGGTAACCTTGGCGCATGATACGATTCATCATGACTATGTTGTTCCAGTATCGTTTCATTCACGGATATTTGTCCTGCCGATAAAATGCTTCTTAATTGTTCAATATGTTCCTTCATGTCTTTTCCCCCTGTTTTTTAACGAAATATTCTGATTAAAGTTCCCGGGGAAGTTACCCATTTGTCAGGCAAATTCCCTTCTCTCAGTGATTGATTCCCTTTGTTTTATCCGTGCAGGCCTTCATCGCCTCCAAAACGCTTGCCCTGAACCGATTCTCTTCCAAAGTGGCAACGGCCGCAATCGTTGAACCACCCGGGGTACACACATCATCCTTCAACGCTCCAGGATGCTTCTCCGTTTCAAGTACCATTTTAGCCGCGCCTAAAACAGCTTGGGCAGCCATCCGATAAGCTTGCTTCCTCGGGATACCATCACGTACACCGCCATCCGCGAGGGCTTCGATGAACATGTACACATAAGCGGGTGAAGATCCACTGATTGCCGGCACCGCATCCATCAGGTGTTCTTGGATGAGCTCCGTTTTTCCAAAGCTGTTCAATAGTGTTGTGACTTCCCTTATGTCGGCAGTATCGATTTCATCATTCATGCTGATTACTGTCATGCCTTCCCCTACAAGTGATGGAGTGTTCGGCATCGTCCTTGCGACCTTCACCCGTTTTCCGATGCCCTCTTCGATTTGTGACGAGGTGATTCCAGCGGCCATCGTAACGATCACAACATCTTCTTTTATATAATCCTTCACTTCAGATAGCACCCGCTCGTGCATGGACGGTGGAATAGCAAGGAAAAGCATATCGGCAAATCCTGCCACTTCCTTATTGTCCAAACACCCTTGCACTCCATGTTTTGAAGTGACTTTAGTCAAGGTCCCTACACTTGCCGTACTGACCATGATCATTTCTGAAGATACGACGCCCGAACGAAGCATGCCTCCCAGCATCGCCTCTCCCATTTTACCGCATCCAATGAATCCAATTTTTTTATTCATATTTCCCACTTCCAATCATAACTTCATTTAGTATCTTATTATAACGGATTCAGAAATGAGAAACATGCCCAAGACTTCCTAGTGTGTGTAAAAGAAAAATATAACGGGATCCATTCCTTTAAGATTCCATCCCAATCAAGTGATTTTTTTAGCGAAAAATATGGATTGACTATATAGTCAGAAAAAGTTTATAATTTTGGCCACTTAGTCAATATCTTACAATGGAGATTGAACTTTACAAGAATGGAGACGCGAAATGGATATGGAGAAAAAGTCAATCAATACCACGCTTGTCTTGACCGGATTGATCATCGGGATGTTTTTCAGCTCATTGGAGCAAACGATTGTCGGTACAGCAATGCCGACGATCATCGGGGAATTGAATGGCTTCACCATCTTCGCTTGGGTGACGACCGCCTATTTAATTGCCTCCACCACCGTCGTTCCTATCGTCGGGAAATTATCGGATTTATATGGCAGGCGTTCCCTTTACCTGCTGGGAACGATCATCTTTACGATTGGCTCCTTTTTATGTGCCACCGCCACTTCAATGGAACAGCTCATCATTTACCGTGGCCTTCAAGGAATCGGGGGCGGGATGATCATGCCCTTATCCCAGACTATTATCGGAGACATTTTCACAGCTGAACAGAGAGCTAAATGGCAAGGTGTTTTCGGGGCCATTTTTGGATTAAGCGCCGTTATCGGTCCATTTTTGGGTGGACTGATTGTAGACCATATTAGCTGGCATTGGATTTTCCTCATCAATGTACCAACCGGTTTATTATCAGCAGGAATGATTTACGTCGGATTAAAGCATGAAACCATCTTGAAAAAAGAGAACGTTCACATCGATTATCTAGGGATTTTCACCTTAATCCCTGGCATCGTGTTGCTTTTGTTGGGCTTGACCTTCGGGGGTGATAAGTTCGAGTGGATGTCGATCGACTCTATTTCCATCTTTGGGAGTACTCTCGTTTTCCTTGCCCTTTTTGTGGTGTTTGAAAGAAGGGCCGTTGAACCGATCCTGGATTTATCCCTATTTAAAAATAGGGTATTTGCCACCACGAACATTTTAGGGTTTCTACTGGGCCTTGGCATGTTTGGGGCCATCATGTTCGTTCCGCTTTTCATGCAGGGCGTGCTTGGCGTGTCACCGACTAAAGCGGGTTCGACCATGACCCCGATGATGATCGGCATGATTCTCGCCAGTATCGTCGGGGGCCGGCTGCTGTTAACCTTCCGCTTTCGTACGGTGCTTACCTCCGGAATGTTTTTTGCAACGCTTGGATTCATCCTCATGAGTACGATGGATGGTGAAACCAATATCCTGACCGCCTTTATTTTCATGGCAGTCCTTGGAGTGGGAATGGGGCTAGTCATGCCGACGTTGATGATTGCCGTTCAGAATGAATTCCCAAAGTCGCAGCTTGGTTCGGTCACCGCAGCCTCTACCTTCTTTCGTTCCATTGGCGGAACGATGGGGATTACGATCTTGAATGCCGTCATGAACCATCATCTTCAACAAAATATGGATGATGCCGTGCTGAGCGAAAAGAACCCTGTACTGCATGAAGCCTTGAAAGGGCTAGCCAATCAGACAGATAAGCTATTCAATATCATGCTTTATCCTGAAAACCTGAAACTGCCGGATGAAGCCCGCCAAGTCCTGATCAAGACGATTGAACATGCTTGGATCGATGCCTTTTCCAGTGTCTTCATTACCGGTGTCTTTTTTATTTTTGCCGGAATATTGGTCGCTCTTTCCGTGGGGCCGGGTAAAATCAAGCGGGATCAGGAAATGCAAAGCGATAGGAGCCTATAAGCTAATGGATCGGCTGCATGCGTAGTCGATTTTTTCATTTTGTATCCTGAGGTTTCTTTTTCTTCGATAAGGGAATTTTAACTGTAACCTACTTATTGGAGTGATACGATGCAAAAAGAACCTACCATCCCATCCATTTTGCCACCGGAATTTTACAACCAGCCGACGATTGAGCTGGCCCAATCCCTTTTGGGTTGCCTGCTTGTGAAAGAGACCCCGGAAGGAACGGCTGCTGGTTTTATCGTCGAAACCGAAGCCTATATGGGGGCCATAGACAGGGCAGCTCATAGCTTTGGCAATAGAAGGACGAAGCGGACGGAAGTCATGTTCGGTGAATCCGGCATGATTTATACATATTCCATGCATACCCATACCCTTGTGAATGTCGTGAGTGGCGGTCCCGAAATTCCGGAAGCCATCTTGATTCGGGCAGTGGAGCCCTATGTGGGAGTGGAATTAATGCATGAAAGGCGTGGTCTTTCTGATGTCCGCAAACTGACGAACGGACCCGGGAAGTTATCCAAGGCACTTGGCATCACGATGTCAGATTACGGACATATGTTTACAGAACCCCCACTTTATCTTGCTTCCGGCAAACGACCCGATTATATTTCAAGCGGACCCCGTATCGGCATCGGGAACTCGGGGGAAGCGAAAGACTATCCTTGGCGCTTTTGGGTGACCGGCAGTCCTTTTATTTCACGCTAGCATGTCAAAAGCGAATGCAGAGAAATTGCGGGTGAAAGCTAAGCTTTGAAAACCTTGAAATGTCCCGATTAGCACAAAAAACGGTCGGAACACATTTCTTTTCGCCTGCTGGCTTCCCCACGCTTTTTTTGCCTCTCTTACCCATTAAATAGCAGTCATTCTTTATTGAAAGAGACATTCTCAAGCAAAGCCAGTGTCTACCTGCTAAAAGTACATTGGCTATTCCCTTCATCTTCCCTCACCCACTTTACCGCTTACTCCCAATCCACCCATTCACCTCCCTTTTTGATTCGTGATGTGTTCAATTCACTGGTCTTCACCGTCTCAAGGAAATGTTTGTAAGGCAACCAGTCTTTTAGACTAGCAATTCTTAAAATCC
Organism: Peribacillus sp. NPDC097197; assembly: GCF_050278025.1. NCBI lineage: Bacteria > Bacillati > Bacillota > Bacilli > Caryophanales > Bacillaceae > Peribacillus > Peribacillus sp. NPDC097197. Next base: position 148,883 of record NZ_JBNNST010000008.1, read on the forward strand.
ATGAAACTTTAGAACTCACAATTTAACATTTTTTTGAATAAAACCTCTTAAATATGTTATATTATGTCGAGACGTGCTTTAAATGGAAAAAATATCGGCTGAAATAAATGGAGGTGCCTTTCGAACAATCATAATCTTTGTTGCCATTTTTATAATAACGATCAATCCATAACTGACTGTTATTATTAGTCATTTTCTTTGTGCGTCCTTATAACTAAGGAGGTCACCCATTATGTTTAAAAAAATCCTACTACTTACAATGGCCGTATTCTTCATAACGACCACTTCACTCAGCCCTTCGCTTAAGGTCAATGCTGCAGAATCCAATGACACGGGAATTATCCATACAATAAAAAGTGCCAATGTCTATAAAGGGCCTGGTAAGGCTTATGGGACAACGGGCGGAAAAGTGCGAAAAGGGGAATTGGTGACAATCATCAAAACCTCCGGCAACTGGACGTATTTCCAAAGTAACGATGATTTTGGCTGGATTGCTTCAAGGTTTGTACAGTCTTCTCTTGGTGAAGCTGTACTGACAAACGGAAAAGCTTCCCATCTTCTTTATTCCGGACCTGGAACATCATTTGGGAAAGAAGGATCTTCAAAAGCAGGTACTACAACCATCCTATTTGAAAAGACCGGCTCTTGGCGACATATTTATGTAAATGGTCAGGAAGCATGGGTAGCTGAGAAATACATTCAGCCTACATACGGTGTAGGAAAGGTCAAAGCTAGTTATGTCAATTTGTATAATGGAGCCGGCAAGAAATACGGTACGTCTGGGAAATTGAGCAACGGTAGTGTTGTCGCATATGCAGAAGTGAAAAATAATTGGCGTCATGTGTTTGTAAATGGAAAGAGCCATTGGATTTGGAACGCTCATTTAACTAACACCGATTACGATACCCTTTCACACCAAACTGTCATCTCAAAAAATTATGCCAACCTATATAAAGGACCAGCCAAAAGTTCTGGTGCTAAAACAAAAGTGACCAACGGTACACCGCTTGTTTCGTTAGCAACGATGGGAAATTGGACATATATCCAAACCTCATCAAATGAAGGGTGGGTTTGGTCAGACTCTCTTGTAGACACGACAGCTACCGCAAAAATCACTGGTACGAGTTCGGCTAAAATCTACAAATCTCCTAATAAGATCGGCGGAACCACAGGCAAAACCCTTGCGAAAAATAAAACAGTTGCCATTAAAGAGCTGAAAAACGGATGGCGCTCTGTGAGAAGCAGCAATACAACGGGTTGGATTGAAGATAAGTACATGAAGGAAACGATGAAGATTTCCTCCAAATCTGAGGGTGTTTCTCAATCTATATATAATGTAAATGTATATTTATCTGCCACAAAGTCATTAGGAACGATTGGTCTTATCCCAAAAGGGTCTACCGTGAGCTATTTTCAGGAGAAAAATGGTTGGAGATACATCCAGGCTGGTAATCTTCAAGGCTGGGTTTGGGATAATTCTCTCTCCACCGTCTCCCCATTAAGCGAACTTAGCATCATTCTCGATCCCGGTCATGGTGGAACGGACCCCGGTGCAGTGGGTAATGGTCTGCAAGAAGCCGCTCTCACTCTGGAAATCAGCGAGAGAGCACAAGATTTATTTGATAAAACACCCATCCATACGATCATGACCAGAACCTCAAAGACAAGCAGTGTTACGGCGGGAAGTAAAATTTCCACCAGCCAATCCCTGCAAAAACGCATGGACTTTGCTTCAGCGAACAAGAAATCAGATGATGATGTATTTGTCAGCGTCCATATTAATGCCGGCGGTGGCACTGGCGGCGAAACGTACTATTATAGTTCGTATAGCAGGGCTGCCGTCAATCCATACAATGCTGATAGCAAACTTCTAGCACAAAAAATACAAGCAAGATTGATAGATTATATGGACTTTAAAAATAGAGGGACAAAAGAAGCTAACTTCTATGTTCTAAAATACAATTCCATGCCAGCAACGCTAGTGGAAGCAGGTTTTATCGATAATGCTAGCGATGCAGCCAAACTGAAACAAACTTATTACAAACAACAGGCTGCCAAAGCAATCTATCAAGGTACACTAGATTATTACAAAGCAAAAGGTTTCAACGTCGACGCTTATAATCTGTAAATGATCAACCGGCCCGGACTCATGGACATTCACATGTTCATCGTCCGGGTTTCTTTCTATCCATTTTGTTTTCTTCTCCATCCTAAAGGAGGTGTTTCTATTAACAAAACGTTATGGCTCATTCCTTTATTATTTCTCCTCCACAACTCGGAAGAATCATTAAGTATGACCGAATACTTAACAAAACACTTTCATATACCTTTTATCAGTCAATCTCAATTCATCCTTGCCGCTTCTATCTTGACTGTTCTAGTTTTCCTCACCATTTGTCTTTATCAGATTCAGGTCTTATCATCCATTCATTGGGTCATCTTCACACAGGGTGCCATTTTCTTCAATGCGGTACAGCATCTTGCTTTATTCTTTTACTTTGGCTCGTATAATCCAGGAGCTATTACAGCCTTTTTCATCTGTCTCTTTTCTATGATACTGCTTGCACACGTATTAAAAAATAAGGTAGTCCGAGTATGGAGTTTATGTATAACGCTTACCGGAAGCCTACTTTCCTACCCCCTGATCATCTGGCTTATGCTTCGTTTAGCTGGATTTTTCACATGAAAAATAAGAGGCCCCCATCAAGAAGGCCTCTTTGTTTTCATTATTTATTGGATACCCCTGCTGATTCAAATGTTGCCATTTCTTTTACGACCAGGGTCGCTGCCTGAAGAATGGGAAATGCAACCGCAGCACCGGTTCCTTCCCCAATTCTCATGTCCAATTGGAGAATCGGCTCTTTACCAAGCCATTCTATGGCCGTTCTGTGGCCGGGTTCTGCCGATTGATGGCCAACGAACATATAATCAGCGCAATGATTCGAAATCAAGTTTGCAATCACACCAGCCGTTGTCGTAATGAACCCATCAAGCAAAATCGGTATTCGTTTGTTGGCTGCTGCAAGCATCGCCCCTGCCATACCGGCAATCTCGAGTCCACCGATTTTCATTAAAATATCGATTGGATCTTTCGGATTAGGATCTCTTAACGAAATGGCCTCTTCAATGATTCTTTGTTTATGTATGATTCCTTCCCTTTTCAGGCCGGTCCCCTGACCTACTAGCGATTCCACGCTTTTTCCACTAACGACCGAGATGATGGCAGAACTCGCTGTCGTATTGCCAATTCCCATTTCACCAAGGATCAGACATTTCGCACCCTGCTCGATCATCGCCTCTGCCCGTTCATACCCGACTTCAAGCGCTTGGTTTACTTCTTCTAGCGTCATCGCGTCCTCTTTATAAAAGTTTCGAGTTCCTCGACGAACTTTCCTTGACGTCAATTCAGGTGCTTCAATATCCGCATCAATCCCAATATCGACAATGTCAAAGTAAGCGGATATCGCACGGCTAAATACATTGATTGCTGCTCCATTATTAAGGAAATTGAGCGCCATTTGTTCGGTCACTTCTTTTGGATAAGCGGATACCCCTTCATCCGTAATCCCATGATCTGCCGCAAATACGATAACGCCTGGTCTCGAAACCTCCGGAAATGCCTCGCCTGTCATCTTCGCCAGTTCGATAACCAATTCCTCAAGCCTTCCCAAACTTCCCTGCGGAACAGTCAGCGAATCCACGTACCCTTTCACTTGCCTTCCCATCTCTTCATCCAACTTTGGGATGGATAGAGCGGCTAGCCCATTCTTCATCATTCAAAAAACCTCCACATATAAAATAAAAGACCTTACCCAATGGAAAAGGTCCCTATCTATCATCTTCTAAAAGTTCGAATTAGTCTATACTATCTATCCATAGGATTATTTTTAATCAACAAAATATCATGTCATTGAGGGGCACCCAGTTCATTCAAAGGGAAGAAACGAAACTCCACTTTCCCTACAAGTGAATCTTCGTGGATGACACCGAACCTTCTGCTATCCCAACTATGCCTGCGATTATCTCCCATTACGAATAAAGTCCCTTTTGGAACTTTCACGTCGAAATTCTCAGTCAAGTTTTCATCAGATTGGATTTCCTCTTTTTTTGATTCCACGTATGGTTCCTTATATTGTTTCCCATTTATGTAAAGCACGTCATCCTTCATTTCCACACTATCGCCCGCAAGTCCGATGACTCTTTTAATATAATCTTTTTCTGCATCCGGAGCGTGAAATACAACCATATCAAAATGCTCGATGTTTCCGACTTTCGTAACGACAATCCGGTCATTATTTTCGTAAGTGGGCTCCATGGACTCACCTTTTACAGTCACTGGAACAAATAAAAACTGACGACAAATGAAAACGACGATTAATGCAATAAGTACCGATTTTACCCAAGAAAAAAGTTCTTTTTTCATGAAATCCCCTTTCGCTCCAAAATATTAGTCATTAAAAATATTTTACTAAACTGGTTTATTTTTGTATATACACAAGTGTGATAAACTAAGGATTTTTGTTCCGATATTCATTGTTGGGAATATGGTACACTTAAAAACGAAGAAACTAAACGGTAGGAAGTGGATGGATGTCACTGCAGTCAATCAATACATATTTAAATAGAGCCATGCCATTCATCACACCGATAAGCGTTGTCATCGGTGTCTTGTTGGCCGAACGGCTAACCGATTATACATTTTTGGTTCCATGGATTTTTGCTTTCATTACCTTTACCGGTAGCCTAGGCTCCAATTTCAAATCCTTGAAACGAGCAGTCTATCATCCTTTACCCATTTTCATAGTATTAATGATCCTGCATATCCTTATGCCGATTTGGGCCTGGGCCCTCGGGCACCTGGTGTTTCAAGGGGATGCTTTCACGATTACCGGATTGGTCCTTGGTGTCGTCATTCCAACCGGAGTCACCAGCATCATCTGGATCACCATTTATAAAGGGAATGCCGCGTTAGCTTTGACGATTATCCTTATCGACACCCTTCTTTCCCCCTTCATTGTGCCTTATAGCGTTTCACTTTTTGGGGGAGGCACGATTGAAATGGAGATATGGCCCATGGTGAAAGGCCTGATCGGGATGATCGTTATACCTTCGATGCTTGCGATGTTCTTGAACCAGGCCACAAAAGGGAAAATAAAAGAGGGGCTTGCCCCCCGTCTGGCTCCTTTTTCCAAACTAAGCGTAGGGATTGTCGTGATCTTGAACAGTTCAAAAATCGCACCCTACCTGACCCATTTCAACGAGAAACTACTGGTCATGGCACTCTTGGTACTCTTCATCGCCGCTTCAGGCTATGCATTTTCCTGGTGGATTGGTAAACTACTACACTGGGAAAAAGAAGACGTCATTACCTTGACCTTTACCGGGGGGATGCGCAATATCAGTGCCGGTGCAGTCCTTGCCACCACCTATTTCCCTGCAGCCGTTGCCGTGCCCGTGATTCTCGGGATGCTCTTTCAACAAATGCTTGCATCCGTTTTCGGCTATTTCCTTGATAAGTATTACCATCGAAGGGTAAACGAGGCATAGATTTTTTATCTCTTGAATGGAGACATTCGAGCAAAGCATATGAGCGTCTCTTTTCCCTTTCAATAAAATAACAATTATACTATTAATGAAGAATCAGCTCGTGCAATCAAATAATAGGAGGTTTTATGATGAAAGTTGTTGCCATCGTTGGAAGCATTCGAAAGGAATCTTATAACCTGAAACTCGCTAAATACATTCAAAAGCGGTATCAAGATAAATTCGAACTTGAAATCTTGAACATTCGGGATCTACCATTTTTCGACCAGGATATCGAAAACGACCCGCCAGTCGTTGTGAAAGAGTTTAAAAACAAAGTGGCCCATGCGGATGCGGTTTTGTGGGTGACCCCTGAATACAACGGGACAGTGCCAGGCGTGTTAGTCAATGCGATTGATTGGATGTCTCGTGTGGATAAAGTCTTGATTGGTAAACCATCGTGGATCGTCGGGGCTTCCATGGGGAATTTGGGGACGGTTAAGGCCCAATTGCATTTACGGGATATCTTATTTGCCGCAGGCGTCTCGTCTCCGCTTCTTCCTGGAAATGAAGTGTATGTAGGGGCCGTGCATGAAAAATTCGATCAAGAAGGCAACCTGACCCATGAACCGACTGTACAGTTTTTGGATGTGGTCGTCGATAATTTCATTACTTGGTTTAACCAGCATAATCGGTAATACTCAGCCTGAAAATCCCAGTAGTCTTCATTTTACTGGGATTTTTTGTATTTATTATACATCACTCACTTCTTCATTCTGTACGATAAGGGAGCCTGGTACTCTTTTTTTTAGCTGAATTAACGCCACATCATCATTGATTCCTTTTAGAGAAGCCTTGAATGGAATTATCTCAAACCTTTCGAGCCCCATGATGATTGCTTGCATTTTTTCATTTTGAAGGGCATCCTCACTAAGCACTAAATCATGACCGGCGCTTTGACCTTGTACGCGTGCAGCCATATTCACAGTCCTTCCAAAGTAATCCAATCGATCATTCGAATTCACGGCAATCGCTGGGCCACTATATAAACCTAGTTTCAAGACAATGGGATCACCTACCGTGGCATTGAACTCTGACACATGTTCTTGTATTTGAATGGCGGCTTTCAGGGCATCCTCCGGCAGATGAAATACCGCCATCACGGCATCTCCGATCGTCTTGACGACACCCCCGGAATTCTTTGAAATCCAATGGCTCAGAAACTCGAAATGCCTGCGAACCTGCCCGTAGGCGTCTGCATCCCCTATGCTTTCGTATAAGGATGTCGATCCTTGAAGGTCGCTAAATAAAATGGTCACGCTCTCGATGCCAACCTGCTGCCCGGGGGATAATACTTCAGACGAAAACAGGTCCCGGAATTCCTGCAAAGAGGTGACCCAAGCAGCTGTTACGACTTCTTGGTTCCATTCGGCTTTTTCCATGACAACGACGATATCCGACGAACTTTCATTGGATATCATCATTTCATCATTCTTTAGATTATATTGTTCTCCGCTTCTATGCCAACCGTTGTCCTCATATGTATAGGCCATCGCCTTAATATTTTCATCTTCCGGCCATTCATCGAATGTAACAATATGATTCGCCTGCAACACGCGTATCCTCATTTTCACAAAACCATCGGGAAGAGGGAAGGCAAAGGAATCCCCCTTTTGTATCACCCTTTGCATGTGTACATGCGGGGTGATCATCGGCCCGCCTACACAAAAAACCTGGTCATATGCTTTCCTTATGGATGGATGCACGGAAAAATTCAGTTCCACATATTTACCGAAGTCCGCGTTATAGTCAATTCCGCATAAATCACAATGAAATTGACCTTCCAGCTTTGATAAAGTCGTATATTCCACCTTGGAGACACGACAATTCGGGCAAATCAGGTTCCAGCTTAAATTTAAGAGGCCCGCTTTTGTTGCGTAGAGAAAAAGACGCAAGACCTCTAGTGGCTCCGCTCCCCATTCGCTTGCAACTTTATAAGGATTCATCTTGACTACATCATTGCTTTCGCCATCCCTCAATAATCCATGCAACTTTATCCTGTAATCCGGGTTAACGGGTGCTTCATCAAGCAGCGTTTCTAAGCGATTCAATTCCTCAATATTTATTTGCCCTACTGATTTTTTCTGATAGTGGATTTTTTCAATGGTACCGTTGGCCACTAGCATCTGCTCGTCCACATACCGGATCGTGTTTTTCATTGATTTGATTCCTATGAGGGGAATCGCCGCCAAACCCAATAGATTACGAGGAGTAAATTCACTCTTGATCAAGACCTTGCATCCATTTTCGTATATCGTTGATTCCAAAAATTCAAAAGTGGTTACCAACTTAGTAAAAGGGCCTTTTTCGTATATGCGTTCAAAGGTATATTGTTCATTTTTCACCCACTGAAAGGGATATTCCTTCCACAAGATATCGACGAATCCAGCTACCTTTGCTACTGCATCTCTATAAAAAATCCCACCTTGCTTGTTTTCCACTTTACCGAATTCGACAGGGAATAAACCAATGAACCGGTTTAAGCGATCATTGTCCCCCAACACCTTCCAAACGAAGGACCTAGATAAAGGAAAATCTTTTTCGATGCTATATTTTCTTATAAAACGTTCCATTCCCTGTTCCCCCTTTATGAAAGATAAATCGCTATGGCCAGTAGAATGATATGGAAGATTTCATCGACCATGATCGATAACCAACCCTGGATCTTTTCATCGGCCATTTGGATATTCCTCCCCCAGAAAGAGACGAAGGTTTGCCGATCCAATACGATATGTCCGAAATAGATGACTGTGAGCCCCCAAAGTAAGATTCCTCCTGCCAATAAACCGAATAAAAAAACGATGAAGTAAGACAGTCACATGCGTGAATAGAGAATCCACTTTGTGGCTTTGTTGCTAGCCATACACCGGGTCTAAAAACAGAAAGTCCCCCACGAAATGCCCAATCAGCATGAAATCAAATGGATTCATTTACCTTCCCTCCAATGCATGTCCCTCTTCTATCGTTATGTATTTCCTCTCTTCCAAGGCGGTCAGAAAAGCAATAACCAATGCTTCATCGAAATGTGTATCCTTGCATGTCATCAGCTCTTTTGCCGCTTCATTGTAACTAAGTCCCTTGTTATATGGTCGATCCGTCGTCATCGCATCGAATGTATCGGCAATTCCGACGATTTTCGCAAAGAGAGGGATTTCCTTTCCTGCCAATTGATCAGGGTATCCACTTCCATTCAGCCTTTCATGATGGTATCTTGCCGTTTCCACCGCATTCAGGATTGTTCTTTTTGGCTCCATGGTCGACAAAATATCCGCGCCGATTTCAGGATGCTTTTTTATGATCTCGTATTCTTCATTCGACAGTTTAGTAGGCTTTCGTAGAATTTCATCGGGGATACCGATTTTCCCAATGTCATGAAGCAAGGCCGCTTTATACAATTCCTCACATGCTTTGGTATCCAAGCCGATTTTTAGAGCCATCCATTTAGAATAAGTGGCCACCCTTTCCGAGTGACCGGCAGTATATGGGTCTCTCTTATCTAGGGTTTTGGCAAGCGTGCGGATCATGCTTAGATTAATATTTTGAATTTCCTCGAACATTTGGCTATTGTACAGTGCCAATGCTGACTGGTTGGCTAAAACGAGGGCCATTTGGGCATCTTTCCTAGTGAAATTTTGGCCGTTCTTTTTATTAAGAAGCTGCATGGCACCAATCGCTTTCCCTTTTGCAATTAACGGAACCGTAAGCATGGACTTGGTGGTAAAACCGCTATCCTTGTCCACTCTCGGTGCCCAAGCCGGATCTGTTGATACATCAGAAATCAACTGTAGTTTTCCTGAACAGATCACTTTTCCGACGATTCCCTCATCCATTTTCAATTCTACTTTGAGAATGTTAGAGGAAGTCGGCCCATATACGGCAGTGGCTTTTATTACATCACGATCGGGATCTGTCACCCATAACGTACCTGCTTCTGCATCCAAAAGCTTGGCCATCTGGAGAATGATATTCTGAAAGACAACCTTCACATCTAAATCTGAATTCAACTCCTTGAAAGCATCTAAAAGATTTAATAATTCATTTTCCATATACCTAGTTTCTTCACTCATTTTTGATCCTTTCATCCGGCCGAATTATCAATTTATTCCATAATATCGGCTGTTTATTGTTTTTATTTATCTATTCCCTGCCGAGCTTCGTACTTGAAAACAAACCGCTAATGGAAATGCCATCCCTATGAAGTGTAGGGATGGCGGAGCTGGACGTTTTTATAGTTTGAACGTACCTAATAGTTCCTGTAAGTCACTGGCCATCCTCGAAAGATTATTTGAGGCAGAAGCTATTTCTTCCATGGATGCCAATTGTTCTTCCGTGGCAGCTGCAACGTTTTGACTATGACCTGTTGCATTTCTTGCAATGGTCGTGATGCTCGTTAAATTGGTTAAAACCTCTTGAGCGCTATCTGACATTTGCTCGGAAGTTGCGACCATTTCTTCGATTTGATCACTCGAATCCCTAATCGAATCCAAGATGACTTTGAAACTTTCCTCTGTTTTCGAGACGATACCAAGTCCCTCTTTCACGTCCAATTTGACTTGGTTGATGGATTGATTGGATTTCATCATGTCTTCTTGAATTTCTTTAATAAGTTCAGCGATTTGAGTCGAAGAGTGCTGAGACTGTTCAGCCAGCTTACGGACCTCATCAGCGACCACGGCAAACCCTTTCCCATGTTCTCCTGCCCTAGCTGCTTCGATGGCCGCATTCAATGCTAACAGGTTCGTCTGATTCGCTATCTCTGTAATCGCTTTTGTTATTTCGCCTATTTCCTGAGACCTTTTATCCAGTGATTGAATTGCTTCTCCACTTTTATCAACTGATTGGGAAATCGTCTGAATCTGTAGCGCCGTTTTATCAACGAATTCGCCACCCAATTTCGCTTGCTCAGCGACATGTAATCCAGACTTCGCAATGGCATGGGAACTTTCTGCCATATGATGAATGGAAAGCGATACTTCCCCTAACTCCGTCGAACTTTCCTCAAGGCTTGCTGCAGAGCTGCCGGCTCCATCCGCTATCATTTGGATGGCACTGGAGATATCCGCCGTTGCCTTACTTGTTTGTTCAGCACTTGCTGTCAGCTCTTCTGACGAGGCAGCCACCTGATCGGATGTGTGGAATGCCCCCTTCATCATATTTCTAAGATTGCTTACCATTTCATTCATTGATTTGGCAAGAACCCCCACTTCATCTTTCGTATCAATATCCGATGTTTGGGTTAAATCTCCTTTTGAGATATCCACGACCAATTGCACGACCTTATTCAACGGTTTCGATATCACCTGAGAAATAAAATAGCCTAGAGCAATACTAAGCAATACTGAAAAAATGATAAGGATATATGTAGTACTCTTAGTATGGGTGAAGGAATCATTGGCGCTTTTATAAGCATCACGGGCCAATTCATCCGTCATGATATTTAGCTCCTCAATCTTTATTTCCAATTGGTCGCCCTTCCCTTTGTTTTCTTTTAATGTTCGGAGGAATCCTTCTATATCATTCGCCTTCCCTAATGCCATATTTTTTTCCGTCAGGACATAAAAATCCGCCAGGGCTATCTTGTATTCTTCAACAAGGCTTCTTTCAGAAGCATTCATATTACTGCTTTCAAATTTCTTCGTTAATGCATCAATTTCGTCCATCTTTTCAAGGATTACCTGCTCACCCGCTTCTTTTTCTGCAGGCGTTTTTGCGACAAATGCCAAATTACGGACACCGATTCGAATATCTTGATACGCAACCTCGATTTCATTAAGATATTGCTGGGGCACAAGCTGGTCATGATACATGGATTCAAGATCATCGTTAGAATGACTTAGATTCGTTAATCCGTATATTCCGACAGCTCCTAGAATTATGCTCATTAACAAAAATGCCACAATCAATTTTACTTTTATCTTCAAGTTCCTATACATCTTCACTTTATTTCCCTCCGTATACTATTATTATTCTTAAAACTCTCCCCTTTTAGGTATAAAGTCCTTCATTCTTTTCTTATATCGGCACTTCAAGAAATTAGTTAATGCAACCAGCACACTCACATTATAATTTTATTTATAACTGCTCCTAGGAAAAGACCATTACCCATCATTTCTTAGAAGAGTTTGTGAACGCTTACACAATAAACTTTGATGATTCAAAGCACTTTATAATATTTTCCTTATTATCAGCGGATTTAACTCCTTTACAACTTAGAATATTTAAAGTATTATTGACTTTATCGCTTTTAAGGAGTTGTGTTTTTTTGGAGGAGAATAAAGGGATTACAGTCGACATGTTAATAAGTGTTTATAATGATTTGGCCAAGAAAATGGCAAACAATCGGTTAAAGGCATTCGCCAGCCATTTGAGAAAACAAGAGTTGACGCTCAATCAATATTCCATATTAAGCTATATCGAACGGAAGAACGCTTGCTTATCGATTCAATTGGCACAGCATTTAAACTTAAAAGCAGCATCGATCACTTATTTAGTCGATTCTCTTGAGAAAAAAGAATTGGTTATACGGGTGGAAAACCCTTTGGATAAAAGGAGTCAACTCATCCAATTAACGGATGCTGGATATAGCGTCGTTTCTTACTCTGTAGATGACTCCCATGCTTCTAAGATATTTGAGGAAATGGATCTGGAAGACAGGGAAGTGCTGTACTTAATGGTAAAAATCATGAATAAAAAGGTATTTTCAAAGGCAGAATCAAATGACCGACTTGATGACTGACCCGTTTCACTAGTTTGAGGAGAATGATTGATTTGAAGAAATTATTAAAAATTAAAATGACCTGGTTTCCCATCTGGGCGGTACCCTTGCTAATGCTAAGCATGATATGCATCTATTTGCCCGTATTCAGTGGAGCCGATCCAAAATTGTCCAACTTTCCGTTAATCATCGTGAATGAAGACGAACAGTTCACCTCTTCTGCATTCGGTAAAAGTCTGCTAAGTAACCTTTCCAAAGAAGTAGACGGGCATTCCTTACAATGGTCTGTGGTGACAAGCAAAGAAAAAGCAATCGATCAAATTAAGGATGATAATGCTTATGGAGCCATCGTTATACCTGAAAACTTCTCAGCTTCCATTAACGAATTGAAGGGTGGCTTCATTTCAGGGGAGACGGATGGAAAAGCGGCCGAGGTGGAAATCTTGATCAATGAAGCTGGTGGTCAGATGGCTACTGCAGTTGCTTCTAATGTGCTACAAACGATGGCATCATCAGCATCCGATGGCCTAAGCGGCCAAATTAAATCCGCATTGGTTTCAAAAAATATGCAAGTATCTCCACTTTCAACTTCTGTATTAGATCAACCCATCCACTATACATCAACCAATGTCCTTGGATTGCCAGCCAATTTAAATAAAGGGATGACCCCCTTCATGATTGTGCTGATTACATCAATAACAGGACTGCTGGGTGTACAAATGATAAATGGCTATATTAATAAAATCAGTGAAACTCTTAACTCAAAGGGACACACGATCAGCAACACAAAAATTCTCATTACAGAATTGCTCTTCGGTTTAATCGTAACACTACTGGTTTCAGCCATGCTTCAACTCGCTGTGTTCGGATTTTTCGGGAGTGTGCATTCCATTGGCATATGGCCAATATTCTGGTTTACCTTGTTAAGCAGTATGACGATGTTCCTCATGTTTAAAGTAATCAGCCTATTCTTTGGCAAATGGGGAATGCTTATAATGTTCCCGCTCAACATCATGGGTATTTTCGGCAGTGGTGGGGCGGTTCCTATCGCAAACCTACCGGATTTCCACCGTATCGCAAGCATCTTCCTTCCAACGAGGTACATGGTCGATGGAATGAGGTCGTTGCTTTACTATGGTGGTAATATGCAAGCCAGCCTTGGTACGGCATTATGGGTCATCTCCAGCTTATTTGTTGTATTCCTAGGCATCTGTTTAGTTGTAACACTTACCACCCATAAGAAAGATTCTTCAAAAGCTAAGCTGGAACCCTCTCTCGTAGAGGCCTAAAGCCAACAAAGAAAAAGAAGCCATCACAGGCTTCTTTTTCTTTGTTTTACGCGTATTTCTTACTTTCTTCTTCCTTGAAAAAGCTCTTCATCGCATGGAATACATCGGCCTTTTGCTTAAGGATATAATGCCTGAATTTTTCATTGTCAATGTTCTTATAGGCAGTCATGAGGGTGGAATGGCGGTTATACTGGTTGACTTCGCCATAACCGAACATATTGGAGACCTTCATGAGTTCTTCCACGAGCTTGACGCACCTGGCATTATCGGATGTGAGGTTGTCACCATCGGAAAAATGGAACGGGTAGATATTGAATTTCACAGGGTCATATTTATGATCGATAAGTTCTAATGCTTTACGGTAGACGGATGAACAAATCGTTCCACCGCTTTCCCCTTTTGAAAAGAAATCCTCTTCAGGCACAACTTTCGCTTCGGTGTGATGGGCAATGAATTCTATCTCGACGGTTTCATATTTTGTCCGTAAAAAGCGGTTCATCCAAAAGAAGAAGCTCCTGGCCATATATTTTTCCCACAGACCCATGCTTCCTGATGTATCCATCATCGCCAGCACGACCGCTTTGGAATCCGGCTTTTCGACCTCATTCCATGTCTTGAATTTGAAGTCTTCCTTATAAATGGGATGAAAGCCTGGATCGCCGCTTAAGGCATTCCGTTTGAAGGCCGATATCATCGTTTTCTTTTTGTCGATATTCCCCATCAAGCCGGTTTTCCGGATATCATTGAATTCAATATGCTCAAGCGTATGCTCCGCATGTTCCTTTTTCTGAAGGTTCGGCAGCTCCAATTGGCTAAACAATGCTTCCTCCAACTCCATCATCGACACTTCGGCTTCATAATAATCCTCGCCCGCCTTGTCCCCAGCACCTTGCCCTTTTCCGGAACCGGCATTCGATGGCGATCCATCTCTTGCAATGACATCCCCGACTTTACTATCCCCGTCCCCCTGACCGACATGTTTGTTTTTATCATAGTTATAGCGGATTTTATATTCATCCAAGGAGCGAATCGGGATTTTGATAACATCCTTACCATTGGACATCACGATGCTTTCTTCAGAAATCAAATCAGGCAGATTATTCTTGATAGCCTCTTGCACCTTTTCCTGATGGCGTTGTTGATCATCATAGCCTTTCCGATGGAGGGACCAGTTTTCCTCTGAGATCACGTATTGTTTATTATTCTCTTCTGACATTCTCTTCCCCCCTTAAAAATGTTTGCACGCTTTTCATCATTCCTTCATATAATAAATTAGTGTGAGAAAGCCCACAGCAACACAGGTTTAGCTATTCAAATATACAATTCGAGAAAAATCGGATAAAAATAAAAGTATTACTCTATCCTATGCAGCGGCGAAGGATAATTTACACAAAAATTCATTAATGGTTGTTTTGCCCAAAAAATAAGACGGGTTCCTACGCGATAAAAGAAATTGGACATGCTTTGCGGCTGTCCCAGGTCAACAGGGAAGGATAAACCTGAACAACAAGAAACTCAATATCCTCAGTGAGTGACCGGTGCTAATGAAATGATATAAGCGGGCGGAATCGTTGTTTTAGAGAGAAAACAAAGAGAATGAAGTAGTTACGTTACGGGTTATTAAGATTTGAAGGATCTATAAAAGGAGGAGTTGCAGGGGATGTCGATCTCCCATCCCGATCAATGCGGTTTTTCGATAGGCATTGACACAAATAAAAGGGCATCCTGTAACTTCCTTGGATACCCTTTTTTACATGGATGGAACGATTTCAATGGCACGCCTTTTCACTCTTTTTTTTCCTCGACTTCATGTTGGACGGTACCTGGTCGTTTATCCCATTCCTTCAGTTCTTCGTTCGTTCTCTGCCGTTCCATTTGCTTCCCAAGTTCTTTCATCTCGTCTAAGTCTTTCGCCATCGAACTGTTCTCTGGAACATGTTCTCTTTTCAATTCTTCTTTACTCATTTTATATCACCTCTACCTTATTGATACCCTATATTTCCAATTTTCAAACCGTACATATGTCCAATGGATAAAGGGTATAGATAATCTATATGGAAAAAATCCAGGAGGTGAATGGAGCATGGAAACCACTACACTCTATGTGAGGGAAGCGACAACCGAGGGCCCAATTTTAAATTTAGAGTCCATCCTATTGAGTACGGAAGGCGTCGAGCGTGCCATCATCGATGTGGATGACGGCGAAATCAAAATCGAATACCGCGAAGACAAGTTATCACCAAGCCAGCTCGTCACACTCATCGAACAATACGGATTAAATGTCACTGAATAAAAGAACCCACAACACAAAAAACACCGAACTCTCCCAAGAACGGCAGAGTTCGGTATTTTCATTTATAACGTTTTACAATTTCCTGCAGTTTCAATGCCAAAGCGATGTTTCCGTCTACCTTTAGGCCACCTGTCATAAAAGCGACCGTTGTATTTAAATCGTCCTTTAATAACTTGGAGAAATTCTTCTCTGATAATTTCAATGTCACTTCTGGATCATTTGTCGTACCTTCGATCACTTCAACTTGTCCATTATTAATCAACAGCTGAACCGGTCCAATCTCTTCAATGTTGAATTGATACACACGATTTTCCTCGTTTTGGATATGCTCCGGATTACTGTTGATTTTACCAGCCAATTCATTCAATTCAGCGATTACACTCATTTGAAATCCCTCCATCAACTTTTTTATGATTGCGCTTACAAAACAGAAAAAACCTTACTGATCCATGACAACGACAACGTTTCTTCATGTACATGTTGGACGATCATGTGAAAATATCCGAAGCGCGAAGTATTTCAGAGGATTTTAATAGGTTGTTTTATTAACATCGGAGAATAACTGCTTCAGCTAAAAGATATCACGAATTGGTATTATTTACAATATTTTCTTTCGATAAATACCCCCACCTTTTAAGGCAGGGGTCTTCTTGTTTTTAGCGGTTTAACAAGCTTCCTACGTAGCGAAGTAAGTCATTGGCGGAAGTCGAGTTATACCCATGTTCGTCAATAAGTCTCTTGATGACTTCATTCACTTTCTTCAGTTGTCTTTCATCCGGTGTCTTGGTTGAAGTCGTGATTTTGACAACATCCTTCAAATCAGCAAACAGCTTTTTCTGAATGGCTTCACGTAGGCGGTCATGGGAATTATAATCAAATCGTTTTCCTTTCCGTGCATAGGCCGAGATACGGATCAGGATTTCTTCACGGAAGGCTTTTTTGGCATTTTCAGAAATGCCGATTTGTTCTTCAATCGAACGCATCAATTTCTCGTCTGGATTGATTTCCTCCCCAGTCAGTGGGTCGCGCAGTCTTGATTTATTGCAGTATGCTTCGACGTTATCTAGGTAATTGTCCATAAGGATCTTCGCCGACTCTTCATAGGAATACACAAACGCTTTTTGCACTTCATTTTTGGCAATCGAATCATATTCCTTACGTGCAAGCGAAATGAAATTCAAATATCGTTCCCTTAGCTCGTTCGTTATCGACGGATGCTGGTCAAGGCCTGCCTTCAACGACATCAATACGTCAAGTGCGTTGATGGACGGGTTTTCCTTCCGAATGATTGTGGAGGATATCCGGTTAATGACATACCGTGGATCAATCCCGCTCATGCCTTCATCTTGGTATTCCTTCTTCAGTTCATTGATGTCCGCGGAGTTGAATCCTTCAACATTTTCCCCATCGTACAATCTCATCTTTTTCAATAAATCGATATCACCCTTTTTCGGATCCTTTAAACGGGTCATGATACTGAAAATGGCTGCCACCCGCAAGGTATGCGGAGCAATGTGGACATCGGAAACATCGCTTTCATGGATCATTTTTTCATAAATCTTCTCTTCTTCGCTCACCTTTAAGTTATACGGGATCGGCATGACGATAATCCGGGAATGTAGGGCTTCATTTTTTTTGTTGGATATGAATGCCTTGTACTCCGTTTCATTCGTATGGGCAACGATCAGTTCATCTGCACTGATTAATGCGAACCTTCCTGCTTTGAAATTCCCCTCCTGGGTCAGTGAGAGCAAATGCCATAAAAACTTCTCATCACATTTCAGCATTTCCTGGAACTCCATCATTCCGCGATTTGCCTTATTGAGCTCACCATCAAAGCGATAGGCTCGCGGATCTGATTCAGATCCGAATTCGGCGATCGTCGAAAAGTCGATGCTTCCGGTCAAGTCGGCAATATCCTGTGATTTAGGGTCGGATGGACTGAATGTACCAATTCCCACACGTTTGTCTTCTGAAAGGAAGATACGCTCAACCATCACGTCTTCAATCCGGCTGCCATATTCCTGTTCCAATCTCATCACATTCAGCGGTGACAGATTCCCCTCAATCCGGATGCCATATTCCTCAAAGAAATCCTGTCGCAAGTTTTGAGGAATGAGATGCAGTGGATCTTCATGCATCGGACATCCTTTTATCGCATAGATCGCCCCTGAGTCATTTAACGAATAACTTTCAAGCCCCCTCTTAAGGAGTGAAACCAATGTAGACTTCCCACCTGATACCGGTCCCATCAAAAGCAAAATCCTCTTTCGGACATCCAACCGCTTAGCGGCGGGATGAAAATACTCCTCGATGAGCCTCTCCAATGAATCCTCAAGTCCAAACAGCTGACCACTGAAAAAGTTGTACTTCTTCGTTCCATCTACTTCCTCTATCCCAGCATCTCTGATCATGTTGTATACACGCGAATGAGCAGATTGTGCAACTAATGGCTTTTCTTTCAGTATCTCTAAGTATTCTGCGAAGGTGCCTTCCCACTTCAGCTTCTGTTCATCTTCTCTAAATTTTTCGATTTTCTTTAAAATATCCATCTAGGAACCTCCCCCTATCACTTTCAGAGAATACTTAAATCTATGCGCCGAGTTTGACAAACATGTCAGACTTTCCAAAGAGGTTCATCTTGTCCGGCTGCCCAATCCAAGGTTTTCCTTTAAAGTCTTGAATATTTGGTGACAAATCACGAGGCAAGAAAATTTACGTGCACATCTACTAAAAATTGGGGTATACTAAGCCTATACTTAAGTGGGACAATATGGGTAAAGGGAGGTTACATCATGGGAACAGTTATTGTCATTGCCGTAACAATTGCGTTTTTAGCTGCCATCTTCACTGGTGGATATGCCGACAAACCAGGTGTGAAAAATAAATAAGAGCATACGAAAAAGGGCTACTCCCACAAGTCATGGGAATGACTTGTGGGAGTAGCCCCTTTTTTTGGAAGAAAAGCATAAAAAAAGAGACACTATATAAGTGCCTCCACTAAGAGTGACTTTCCTTTTACTTTTCAAACTCTTCAGCTAGCATGCTTGGAATAGAGATTTCCCAACCGGCTTGGGAAGTATAGCTGTATTCGCCAGAAATAGTTCCGTACACAGTAATAACATCATCTTCTATATAATCGGTCGTACCTGCATACATGACCATTATAATGTCATTAGGATCATATCCATATGATGTTTTTGTAACAGCTAAACGGATGGCCGTAAAGTCCTCTTCTTCCTGGATCTGAATAACCTCACCCGTATATTTCGTATACTCACCAATCATTTTATCTGGATTTTTCTTCAACCTATTATATTCAATAGGTTTTGCATTTGCTTTTTTAGCAGCCGCTTCTTCTTTAGCTTTCTTTTCAGCTTCTTCTTTAGCTTTCTTCTCAGCTTCAGCCTTCTTCTTAGCCTCTGCTTCATCCTTAGCTTTTTCTTCAGCAGCCTGTTTCGCTTTCTCCTCAACAATGGCCTTCTCTTTGGCCTCTCTCTCTGCTTTCTCTTCAGGTGTTTCTGCCTTTTCTGTTTTCTGTTCTTGAGCTGGCTTCTCTTTATCTGTTGTGGTTTCTTCAGATTCCCCGCTTGCTCCTATAATAATAAATGAAATGATGGCGACAATAAATGAACCACCCACTCCAATAAAACGCGATTTTGCCTTTCCGTTCTTTTTGAGTAGTGCTACTATACCTAAAATGATAAATACAAAGATAGATATGAAGCTACAAAAAAATAAAATACCACCTAATACCTGCAAATTGTTACTTCCTTTCTTATTATGAAGTTATCAGTACAAATGTTTATTATATACTTAATTAGGCTGTGAAGTTTTCTCACTATTGCCTTTGTTAATATTTACTTTGTTAAAAAGCGGATAATCTCCTTATACTTGATTTATGACATGCCTCCTTGAACCTTCGAAATAATTCATCTGAAAATTTTTTTACATCCTATCAGAAAAAGAATATCTGCATTATTTTAATTTATACAAGAAATAAGAGCCCAACACTTAGTGTCAGGCTCTTATTTTTTAAGCTCTATATAAATTAATGGGATGTAATCCTTTTAAATGGATGCTCGAACATGAAGTAGAGGATCATCCACCTATAATTATTGTTTCTTCAATCCTTGTTTTTCCACAAAGTCCTTCATATACATCCGGCTTTTCTTGCCGGCCATGTCCGCCATTTGTTGCGTCCAGGTTTCTTTCCGTTTTCCTTTGGTCCGTTGCTCATAATAGTCGGAAATCGTTTCATTGTATGCTTCTAGCTGACCGATGAAGGTCTGTTTATCCGTTTGATAGCCATTTTCATGATATACATTGGCTTGAGGAAGTCTTGGCTTTTTATCTGAACGTTTTTTTGGATATCCGACAACAAGGCCGAATAGAGGAACGACACGATGTGGGATGTCCAGGATTTCCGAAACTTGTTGAAGGTCATTACGAATACCACCAATATAGCAAATGCCGAGGTCCATTGATTCAGCAGCAAGCGCCGCATTTTGAGCAGCGAGTGCGGCATCGATACAGGCCACCATGAATTTTTCCGTACTTTCAATTGGTGCAGTAAGATCTTCATTTTCCATCTCGGCTACTATGTCCATACGATGTAAATCGGCACAAAACACGAATAAATGTCCATTATTCTCTACATATGATTGAGGTCCAGCCAATTCAGCAAGATTGGCTTTCTTTTCCGGGTCGGTCACCCCGATGATCGAATAGGCCTGGATATAGCTTGAAGTTGATGCAGCCTGTGCACACTCAACAATCGTAGAAATTTGTTTCGCAGACAATAGCTTGTCCTCAAAAGAACGGACGGAACGGTGGTCCAGAATTTTCTCGATGATGTTATTCATTGCTTTACCCCCTAATTATGTATAAGCATTCGTCAGCAAAGCATCCCCACCCCGCTGACGAATAACTCCTTAATATTCTCTTTTTAATTCCAAGTCACGGTAATCCTGTTGTCTTAACGCCTCATAAATCAAGATGGCGGCCGTATTGGAAAGGTTCAGTGACCGAATTTTATCCGTCATTGGAATACGGAGACATCTGTCCATATTCTCTTTGATCAACTCTTTTGGCAGTCCTGTCGTTTCGCGTCCGAAAATAAAATAAATTTCACTTTCTTGATCACTGTAATCGAAGGTTGTATGCGGCTGTTCACCAAATTTGGTTAAGTAATAAAATGCACCGCCGGCATTCTTCTCAAAAAACTCTTCCAATGAATCATAATAATGAATCTTCACATGTTCCCAATAATCGAGCCCAGCCCGTTTAAGCTGTTTATCATCCGTTGAAAAACCAAGCGGACGGATAAGGTGCAGGTGTGAATCCGTTCCTGCGCATGTTCTTGCGATATTTCCTGTATTTGCTGGAATCTGTGGTTGATATAAAACTACATGTATTGCCACTTCATTTTCACCTCTAGTTTAAACTTCAACTAATTATAGCATTAAACAAACAGACTAAAAACAATCACACTCTATCTAATATCACGAAAAATTTATAGACGATGTTCGGTGTATATCGAGTCGAATCCTCATACGTCCAATATCGATGGCGACTATTCATCGTATGGGCATTCACAAGGGGCATGCCTTTTTGGTCCTTTGCCGTCACAATCAAGTTATGATCGAACCGCCCGTCACCTTCAAAGTCAATGCACAGGATGTCACCCAGGTTCAATTCCTGTGCCGTCTCCACTTCTTTTGTCCTGATCCCTTTCCCTCCCTTAAGCAGATGATACAAAGAATGAGCTGTCGTCCAGGTATAGCTCCAATTCTTTCCTCTGATCCACCACCCTTTATTCTTGTTCGGCTCGCCCCACATCGGGATGTTCCCGGCATGCAAGCACTGGGAAATAAAGTTGGTGCAGTCATCCGTGAATTTATAATACTGTGGATTGAACTCATTCCACCATCGCTCCGCATACTGAACCGCCTTCATCCGGTCATACTTATAAGTAAGCCGATCCAAACCCACTTCCCAATTTTCCGGGTCCTCGTCAGGTTCTAAATCAGGTTCAAGCTCCCGTTCTTCTATTAAGTATTCATCCCGAAACCGCGCCTCCCTCTCTTCCATCTCCTCTTCTATATAGAAGCCATCCTCCTGCTTCATTAAATACTGCAGATGCACTTGATAGGTCAGGATTTTCAAATCCCCTTCCTGCCGTTCCGAGTCAACCTTTCCAGCAGCATTCACACGGACAATTTCCGTATCATGCTTCTTCAGTGCTTCCTTTTTCAGATAGATCTTACCCTCTCCCCGTACATGCTCATTGGAAGTGTAAAGTTCAACCCTTTCCTGTAAAAGCCGTTTCAACTGTTCCCTCAAAATCAAGCCCTCCTTCATAGCACCTCTTCTAATGTGTATGAAGGAGGGCTTGGTTAAAAACACAACTTCATTCGGTCCATTGCTCAACTGAGGAGCAATTATCGGTCGATGGGGAAGTTTTATCAGTCAATTCGGCTTTTTATCGGTCGTTTTGCCACTTTTATCGGTCAAATCACACTATTTATCGGTCAAACTGCTAAAAATGGAAAGGCCCCGAATGGTTGCATTCGGGGCCTTCCTTTTTATTCAGTATGGTAAGTGAACTGTAATCCTTTTTCAATTTCCGCGAGCACTTCTTCGTCTTTTTCCTTCAACCTGGCTTCTTCCAAAATGGAGGTCGACCGTTCCCGACCGATTTTCCCGATCGCCCAGGCAGCCGTGCCACGCAAAACGGGGCGCGGGTCTTCTTGCATGATTTGGATCAGTTCCGGCATGGCGGTTTCATCCTTAAAGTGAGCCAATGCCAAGATGGCATTCCGCTGAATCGGCTTTTTGCCACGCCATGATCCAGATACATGTCCGTATGTCTCTTTAAAATCGCGATTGGAGATGGTGAGCAATGGCTTCAGCAGCGGTTTGGCAAGCTCGGGATCCGGCTCCATCTCTTCATGAAAATGAAAATCCATCCCTTTATTTTTTGGACAGACAGTCTGACACGTATCACATCCATATAACCGGTTGCCTATTTTCGTCCTGAATTCATCCGGAAGGAAATCTTTCGTCTGCGTCAAAAATGCAATACAGCGTTTGGCATTCAACTGTCCACCTTGCACAAGGGCACCTGTTGGGCATACATCCACACACTTATTGCATGTGCCGCACTGATCCTCCATCGGCTGATCCGGCTCGAACGGCAAGTTGGTAATCATGTCACCCAAATACACATACGAACCAAATTCCGGAGTGATGATCATGCTGTTTTTAGCGCTCCATCCGATTCCTGCCCGCTCTGCAACGGCCCGGTCCGAAAGTTCGCCCGTATCCACCATTGATTTCGCCATGGCTCCAGGGACTTTCCCTTTTATAAAATCTTCAAGTAGCTGCAGTTTATTACGGAGCACGGTATGGTAATCCGTTCCCCAGGAGGCCCGGCAAAAAATCCCGCGGCGCTCTCCTTTCTTGCTTTGAGGGGCATCCTTCAATTTCGAAGGGTAGGCAAGCGCAATTGATATGATTGATTGCGGTTTATCGAAGATCAATTCGGGCCTGACCCTTTTTTCGATATCCTTTTCTTCGAAGCCGGACTGATAATCCATCTCCTGCTGTCGGATCAGCCTGCTTTTCAACTCCGTGAACGTCGTGGCCGACGTAAAACCGATTTTATCGATGCCTATTTCCTTACTATATATAATCACTTCTTGCTTGAGTGCATGCATATCCATTTCTATCACCTTCGTTCTCTTCATTCTACCCAATGATGCTTGTAACATATCAAACCATTGGTATCTATGATAAACTAATTTCAATCATTTTTGGAGGTGTATCACTTGGAAATTAAGATTTCCTCTAATCTCGCAAGCAAAGTTCCCGATTTCAAGATTGGTTTCATTACATACGAAAACATCGAAGTCGGCCCCTCGCCGCAAATGGTAAAAGGGAGACTTCAATTATTTCAAGAAGCTTTATTTTTTGATCTTGAAGAAAAGGAACTCACGGATTTTCCGGGTATCAAAGAATGGCGGGAAATTTTCAAAATGACCGGGACGAACCCTTCACGCTATCGCCCTTCCGTCGAGGCCCTATACCGCCGAGTCAAAAAGCAGAATTACTTATCCCCTATCCATTCAGCCATCGACTTGAATAACTTCTTCTCGCTTTTATACGAGGTCCCGATTGGCATCTATGATGCAGATGCATTATCAGGTGATCTCTCCATTAAAATTGGTGGAAGTCCGGACCAATATCCTGGATTGAATGGGCGGGTGAACTCGATGGAAAACATGATCGTTTCAGCTGATGATGACGGCGCATTCGGGAGTCCCTACGTCGATTCGGAACGGACGAAGGTCACCGAAGACACCAAACATGCCATCCAGATCATCTATTTACAAGCAAAGACACCCATCAAAGAAGCCGAACAGCTCACAAAGTCATTGATGGATATGTTCCTCGAGATTCACGGCGGAGAAGGATCTTTTTCCGTCCTAGAAGGATAATGCAAAAACATGAGTCATATCGAGATAATGGCTCATGTTTTTTTTGTGTATTTTTTAACAGATTCGGAGGCTCCTCCCCTGAAGTGCTCAATTCTGCAGTTGTAATTGCTGCGTGGCTAGCTTTCGATACAAGCCATGACTTGCAAGCAATTCTTCATGTGTCCCCGCCCCAGTAATCCGCCCTTCTTCCACAACCAGTAATCGATCCGCATCAATGACCGTCGACAGCCGATGGGCAATGATCAGGGTCGTCCTGCCCGCCATCAGGTTCTTGATGGCATGCTGAACAAGAAGTTCCGATTCACTATCGAGATTGGATGTCGCTTCGTCCAATAGCAGGATTTTCGGATTGCGCAACACAGCCCGGGCAATGGCAATCCGCTGCCGTTGACCACCCGATAACTTCACGCCTCTTTCCCCTACCTCCGTATCAAAGCCATCCGGAAGCCTTTCGATAAACTGGTTGGCATTTGCCATCTTTGCTGCGTCGATGATTTCATCCATTTCAACTTGACGGCCTAGCCCGTACGCTATATTTTCTTTTATCGTCCCCGTCATGATTGGACTTTCCTGTGACACATACCCAATTTGCGACCGCCATATGGAAAGTTCAATATCCTTAATTGGCACCGTTCCCAACGAGACCATCCCATTCGTGGGTTCATAAAAACGTTCAATCAACGAAAATATCGTCGTCTTCCCACCACCGCTTGGTCCCACCAGGGCGACCGTCTTATTGGCAGGAACCGTAAACGATAAATCATTCAAAATGGGCTTAGACGCTTGATAGGAAAATGATACATCCTTAAACGTCAAATCAGCTGTGACCAATGTGTCATGCTTCCCTTCATAGGTTTCACCAGGTATCGAAAGGACGCCCTGGATTCGTTCCGTCGCTCCCATCGCCTTTTGAAATGCCGTAAAAAATGAGGCCATCTGACTAAAGGGCACGATGATTTGGATCATATAAATAATGATGGCAACAAGTGTCCCCGCTGTCAGTGCACCAGAAGCCACCCGAACTCCCCCATATCCAATAAGGATCACGAGAATCACCATCATGATTGTCGTCATGAAGGGGGAAATGATGGCTTGGATCCTAGCCTCCTTCAATCCAAAACGAAAGAGCTCACCAACGCCACGATTTCCTTTTTCACGTTCCAACTCTTCGCCATTATGCGACTTCACTAAACGGACCTCGCCTAGGACCCTCCCTAGATTTCCGCTGAAGGTGGCCATTTCATCCTGCGTCTGCTTAGAGACTTTATACATCTTCCGCCCAAGCGGAATCAGGATCAGCATGGATAGTGGTACGATGCTGAGCATGATGACCGTCATCCGCCAGTCCAACAGGAATAAGATGATGATCGACCCGATGATCGATATGATCCCTGAAATGAATGTCACGAAATGATTCGTGATGATCGTCTTAATCGTATTCGTATCCTGAGTGATCCGGCTAAGCGTTTCACCGGACTGGTGGGAATCAAAAAACGATACGGGCAATTGTAAAATATGATCCCATAATTTCCGACGGATTCCAGCTACAACATTTTCACCGATATAGCTCAGAAAGTAGAAGGAAAAACCTCCCGCAACGGTCTGGACAATAAAAGCCCCTAGCAAAAGGAATATCGTTGTTCGCTCGATCCCGCTTCCAGATATCATATCGACCAGATTCTTCGTAACCAACGGGACGACGAGACTCGCCACCGTTTCCACCAAACTTAACACTACGACAAATAACACCATTCCCATTGGCAGTTTTTCCGATCTTAACAAGGAAAAAAATGATTTCACATTCAGCTTCTTATCCATGTACAACCTCATTCCTCCATTTTCGCTTACCTAAATTATAGGCAAGAGAACAGATACTTACAAATTTATACAATAAAAAGAAATCCTGCTGTAATCAGTAGGATTTCTGTTCGAAAATATAAAAAACGCAAAGCTTCGTTCTCCAAGTAACGAAACCCTGCGTTATGAGTATGTATGATTGGAGCGGGTGAAGGGAATCGAACCCTCATCATCAGCTTGGAAGGCTGAGGTTTTACCACTAAACTACACCCGCATATCCTTGTAGAATTTTATCGAATCAACTAATAAAATAATTATATAGCTTAATAGAAAAATATGCAACCGTTAAATGAAATTTTTTCATACCCGCTTGTTGTTTGAAAATAAAAAACGCAAAGCTTCGTTCTCCAGGTAACGAAACCCTGCGTTACGAGTATGTATAGTTGGAGCGGGTGAAGGGAATCGAACCCTCATCATCAGCTTGGAAGGCTGAGGTTTTACCACTAAACTACACCCGCATACCCTTGTAGAATTTTGTCGAATTACTAACAACAAAAATAATTATATAGCTAATTTCACAAAAGTGCAATAGTCTTTTCAAAAAAAATAATAATAATTCCTGGAGATAGAATTAGTATATGTTACGGCCCAACAAAGATGTTAAAAAGTTCCCGGCAAAAGGATTCTTCCAAACATTATGACCAGATCACTTCCATAAGCCTTGGATAAACTTGTTCCGCTGTTTCAAGCAACATGATAAGCTTTCGGAATGCCAAGTCCGGTAAAAATTCACCATCAAGGGAATACGAATAGCGAATCGAAATCGTCCCATTTTCCTCATATAACTTTGAAAATCGGAATTGAGCATTATATTCATTCAATAACGTATGCACGGCTGCCTTCTTATCGGGATTCTTTAGCTCCGTTACATTAAAACAAAATAAATCCGCCACTTTTTCATCTTGATTAAATGAAAAGACTAACAGGACCTTCCATCCATCCTTCAACTTCTGTTCCACTCTGAAAAAGGTGATATCTTCCTCTTTGAACTCATTCATATGGATTTTTTCACGCATTAAAAAATCTCGAAATTTCGCAACATTTGACATCATCCATCACCCTTTCTGTCTGTATATACATTTTATAACGAAATATGGCATTTTTACACATATTTCGTGCATTCCCTATAAAATAGTTAACGCGTTCCCTTTCATGGACCATAAAAAAAGCATAGTAAAGGTCTCCCTCCACTATGCCCAGTATAAAAACTTAAAGAACTGCGTATTCCGGATCGGCAACTTTGACAAGCTGCTTCCCTAGGTTCTTTCCTTTAAATAAGTCCAAGAATGCCTCAGGGGTGTTTTCGAACCCTTCCACAATGGTTTCTTCGTACTTCAGTTTACCTTGTTGCAGCCACTGCCCCAAATATGAAGCTCCTTCTTGGAAACGATCTGCATAATTCCCGACCGTGAAGCCTTTCATAAGTGCGCTTGTTTTGATCATGGCCGATTGCAGGCGTGGCCCAAAATCTTTACCTTCTGCATTATAAGAAGAGATTGCACCACATAATGGGATACGCGCATTCATATTTAACAGTTTGAAAACGGCATCCGTTACTTGGCCGCCAACATTATCGTAATACACATCGACTCCATCAGGGACTGCATTCTTCAAATCCGTTTCAAAACTTTCCTTCTTATAATTAACAGCTCCGTCAAAGCCCAGTTCTTTTGTTAAATACTCTATTTTCTCATCAGAACCGGCAATCCCCACTACCTTGGCACCTTTGATTTTTGCGATCTGTCCAACGACAGAACCGACAGCTCCAGCCGCTCCGGAAACGACGACCGTTTCGCCTTCTTGCGGTTTACCGATATCCAGTAACCCAAAGTATGCAGTCAATCCCGTCATGCCCAGTATGCCTAAATGAGTCGTGATTGGTGCCACTTTAGGATCAATCACCCTGACTTGCTTTTCATTCACGACCGTATATTCCGCCCAGTCGATATTTCCCACAACGACATCGCCTTGCTTGAAGCTGGACGATTTGGATTCCACCACTTCAGCCACGACGCCACCAGTAATGACTTTATTCAACTCAAATGGGGCAATATAGGATTTAGTATCTTGCATTCTTCCACGCATATAAGGATCAACGGATAAATAAAGCGTCCGTACTAATATCTGATTTTCTTTCGGTGAAGGAACTTCACTCTCCACAAATTTGAAATCTTCTTTGGAAGGCATCCCTTTTGGACGGTTGGCCAGTGTGATCGTTTGTTGCGTTGATTGTGTCATGCATGTTCCTCCTTGATTTTTATTACATACTATAGAAAAGTTAGCGTAGCATTGATGCAGATTAACGGTCAAAGTTTCTGCTTACTTTTTCCAATACTATTCTATATGTAGCCCTATTTGTAAATCCTAAACTTTCTTATTTTGCATCAAATGAATTTCCCAATCCACAAAACAAGAAAAATAGCACTATACAGACCATTACCATATCTGGTACACTACTATAGTTACCAAGGGTAACTATTATCAGTGAGGAGGCAATAAAAATCGAGACATATCGTAAATTCTTCCATCAACTAATGTTGTTATATAGACCCTTTGAAAACAACCTCAATATACAGCTTGGTAAACACCATCTATACAGGGCCCAATGGACGATCTTATATCGCCTATTTAATGACGGACCTTCGACGCTTGTAGAGTTATCCAATTATCAAGGTGTGGAAAAACCGACCGTCACAAGGACGATTAACCGCTTAGAAGAACTCGGGTACGTTGAACAGATTCCTGGTAAGGATAAGCGTGAAAAAATCATGCATCTTACTGAGCTGGGGAGAACCGTTTATCTGGAAGTGCGTGTAACGATTGACCGATTCGAACAGGACATCCTGATAGGCGTTTCGGAGGCTGAGCAGCAAGAAGCTATACGCGTCATGGAAAGCATAAGAAATAAACTTATAAAGTGAGGAGACAAAAAATTGCAACAAGCTGCTAAACCAAAATTATGGACGAAAGATTTTATCATCGTTTCTTCCGTCAACTTTTTCATAACGTTAATCTTTTATTTATTAATGGTCACGATCGGGGTCTATGCCGTAGAAGAATATGGTGCTACCACGAGCCAGGCAGGACTCATTACCGGAATTTTCATCATCGGTTCATTGATTGGACGGCTTTTGATCGGTCGCTTCATCAACGCCATTGGCCGGAAGAATACATTATTGATTGGATTAGTCTTCTTCACCTTGGCTACCCTTTTATACTTTGTGGATTTCGGGGTTCCTTTCCTCCTCGCCAACCGCTTAATTCATGGTTTTACAATGGGGATGGCCGGAACTGCATCTGGAACGATCGTCGCCCAGATCATACCGATTACGCGTAAAGCAGAGGGAATCGGCTATTTCAGCATGAGTGCAACATTAGCCACAGCAATCGGACCTTTCATCGGGCTATCTTTAAGTCAGCATACAAGCTTCCAAGTGATATTGATTTTCTGTGTAGCCTTGGGCATCATCGGGGTACTGACGGCTCTTTTCATATATGTACCGAAATTAGAGATCTCAACTAAAACATCTGAGGTGAAAGGCTTTAAGCTTTCTAGCTTTATTGAACCGAATGCCGTCCCAATTGCAATCATCACTTTGTTAGTGGCATTCTGTTATTCCAGCGTCCTTTCTTATATTAACTTCTATGCGATTGAAATCGACCTGGTCAGCACAGCCAGCTTCTTCTTCCTTGTCTACGCTGTTGCCGTATTGGTATCGCGTCCTTTCACAGGCCGATTGATGGACTCCAAAGGTGCAAACTACATTATGTATCCGACATTCATCATTTTTGCCGGGGGAATGTTACTCCTAAGTACAGCAACAAATAGCTTTACATTACTATTGTCCGGTATCTTGATTGGACTCGGATTTGGGAACATGCAATCAAGCACACAGGCCATTGCAGTCAAACTGACACCGCCTCACCGGATGGGGTTAGCCACATCAACGTTCTTCATTGCACTTGATGCAGGGCTCGGATTTGGGCCTTACCTTCTTGGATACATCATTCCAAAAACGGGATACAGTACATTGTACGTCATCCTGGGTATTACCGTCCTTGTCACTACCGTCCTATACTACTTCTTACATGGTAAAAAAGAACATGCCGCCATGGAAGAACTTAAGAAATCCAAGCTAGCTTGATTACTACCGATATAAAAAAAATTAGCCAGAGGAGAATCACTCTCTCTCTGGCTAATTTTTTTTATTTACTTTTCACGTGCGTTTTTAATGAAGAGGGAAACAACCAGTCCGGCGACCGCAAGAAGCAGACCGAAAATGAAAGCATCTTGAACACCTGCTGTCAATGAAGCTCCTATGGCAGCTGGGTCTAATGGATTTTCCAATTTCATCATATAAGATTTTTGGGAAGCAGACATGATGGTGATCGCCACTGTCGTACCAATTGCACCCGACACTTGCTGTAATGTATTCATTAGAGCCGTTCCATCAGGGTACAGTTCTTTCGGAAGTTGATTAAGACCATTCGTCTGTGCTGGCATCATGACAAGGGAAACCCCTACCATCAATAAAGAATGCAGGATGATGATCATGGTGATCGTCGTTTCTGTCGTGACGTTCGATAAGAACCATAACACGACAATCATGATGATGAATCCTGGAGTGACCAACCCTCTAGGACCATACTTATCAAAGATACGTCCCGTTATTGGCGACATGATCCCGTTCAGGACACCACCAGGTAAAAGTACAAGTCCAGCTGTGAATGCAGCCAATGCCATACCCGTTTGCAAGTACATCGGTAAAAGAATCATGGAAGACAGGATGACCATGAAAGCAAGGAAAACGGTAATGAGCCCTAACGTGAACATAGGGTATTTCATCACGCTTAAATCGATCATCGGCTTTTCCATTTTCAATTGCCTTAAGGAGAATAAGAGCAGGCCAATCAATCCGACAATGAGTGTAATCAAGACGATGGCACTACCCCATCCTTTGTCCCCGGCCATACTGAAGCCATATACGATTCCGCCAAAACCAATCGTCGATAAAATAATCGATGGCACGTCAATTTTTGGTTTAGTGATTGGAGAGACATTTTGCATATATATCAAGCCAAATAATAATGCGGCCACAAGGAAAGGCAACGAAATCCAGAAAATCCAATGCCAAGTAAGGTGTTCAAGAATCAAGCCAGAAACTGTTGGTCCGATTGCTGGTGCGAACATGATGACGAGCCCCATTAGACCCATCGTTGCTCCCCGTTTATGAACTGGGAATATCAATAATATCGTATTGAACATAAGAGGCAATAACAGTGCTGTTCCAATTGCCTGAATTACACGGGCTACTAGCAAAAGACCAAAACCTGGCGCTAATGCGGCGATGAGCGTTCCAATGATGGAGAACACCAATGAAGCAAAGAATAGTTGACGAGTACTGAACCACTGGATCAAAAGCCCTGAAACCGGAACTAATATTCCAAGCGTCAACAGGTAGCCTGTCGTTAACCACTGGATCGTGGATGGGCTGACACTGAATTGTTCAATTAAATCACCCAATGCCATGTTTAAAGCTGTTTCACTAAATAATCCGATGAATCCTGCTATTAGGAAAGCGATCAAAATAGGGGTCGTTCTAATGACGGGTGTCGAATTTTGTTGCTGTGTTGCATCTGACATAAAAATAATTCCCTCCAATTACTAACTGAATAGACCTAGCTAATCATAGTTTTTCTGTATCTCTTACTTGTTCATGAATAATGACGGAATAAGCTTGGAAATTGCTTGTAGGGGTTCTGCGCTTTTCGCTGTTAACGATAACAGGATGCCCCCTTCGATCAAAGCGTTAATGGCAAAACTTAGCTCCTTCGACCGCTCTCTACTATATCCCGCATCCAGAAACTCATTCACATAAATGGATTGCCACTGTGTAAACGCATCTTGACAGGCCAATCTTATTGGCTCACTCGTGGAATATGTCTCGCCCGCTATCGTACCTATCGGCAAGCCAACGAGATCCCCATTCTCACCGAATAACTTCGATAATTCATAAACATGATCTTGAAGTGCTTTAACAGGATCATCATTGCTGTCGAATACATGTTTTATCTCCCGTAAGACTAGATCCTTAGCATGGTTAATCGCTTCAATAGCCAGTTCTTCTTTCCCATTTGGAAAATAATGATAAAGTGAACCCTTGGGAATACTGCTTTCCTCAATGATTTCCTTTAGCCCTACACCATAATAACCTCGGATTCTGAAAAGACGAGAAGCCGCTTCAATAAGGATGTCTTTGGAAGTTGGTTTTTCAGACAATACTGAATCACTCCTTGAAAATTATAACAACCGGTCTACTAGTACAATAAGGGTAGCCCTGTGCTTTGTCAATCCAGAGTGAGGTGCCGTTATATAAAGAATCCATGGCCAAGCCTATCACACAGGGCCCATGATCTATAGCCACCCATTCAAGAATTCTTATCATGATTTTTAAAATCAAGAATCGCAATGACAAACATCCCAAAACCAAGCATGAGAGACAGAACTTCAAAAGTGCCCATTCCTTCATCGCCTCCTTTCTTTCAGCATTTACGGATACAAGATTGTCCTATACAAAATAAAGAAAAAAAGCAAACCCATTTGGAGTCTGCTTTCGTAAGGATCCTAACCATTCACTTAATAAGTCCTTCAATCAAATCGATGCCAGGGAATATGCCCTATTGAAGATACTTCGAAGATTAAATTTGCGGGTATTGCAAGTAACGATCGGGTGAATGCCTTTTACTCTATAATTAAAACAAATCAATGAAGTGTTTAGCCGTCTTAGAAAGGTAGCGGTCTTTCCGCCAGATCAATGCGATTTTCGATTGAATCGCCGAATCGATAATTTCAAGCATCCTTACGCCTTTTATACCGTGTGGTGAGACGGCAGATTTCGGGACGATGCTTGCGCCGATACCCGCTGAAACCAAAGAAAGCAGTACATTTACATCATGGCACTCGCACAGAATATTGGGCTTCAATTCATTTTTCTTAAACTCCTCAATAATCTCTTCATAGATCCCCAACCCTTTTTCCCTATGTACTAATAGCAAAGGCGTATTTTCCAAATCGTTCAACGAAATTTTATCCTTAAAATGAAAGTCCTCCCATTCTTCAGGAACAACAAAAACGTTCGGTACCTCCCCTATATTCTTGATGAAAACTTGATTACTATCCACAGGTAAATAAACAATTGCGAGCTCGATATCCTGATTCTCCATATAATTGTTGATCTCATAGGGATCTCCTGCAAATAATTTAAAAGTAACAGAAGGATATTTATCGTTAAATTGTTTGACTTTGCTTGGTAAGTAAGACATATAAGCAAGTACTGCTCCAATGGCTAAAGTACCTTGTATCCCCTCACCTGTCTCCTTCACTTCGAGCATGGAGTCATCGAATAATTCCAACAGCACCTTAGACTTCTCATATAGCGCTCTTCCAGCCTCGGTTAACTCCATCCTTTTTCCATTTCTTTTCCGATCAAGCAACGTCACGCCCAGTTCTTCTTCCATAAGATTAAGTTGCTGGCTTAACGGTGGCTGAGACATATTCAATCTTTTGGCCGCACGAGAAACTTGCCCCTCCTCCGAAAGGGCAAGAAAATAGCGTAACTGTCTAATATCCATATTTCACCTCGAATTTTTATATATGACAAACATATATAAAAGTAATAATATAGGTATTTTTAATTAGTTGCAAACCATGATAAACTCATTACGTTTCAATAAAAAAGGGGTGGATGGAATGAAAACTATCAAAGATTTAAACAAAAGCTTCATTAATGGAGAATGGGTAGAAGGATTAAGTTCACGTAGATATGATATCTTAAACCCATATGACAATTCAGTAATCTCGAACGTTAGCTTGGCTACAGCAAAGCAACTGGAAGATACTTTTGAAATAGCGAAACAAGCTCAAAAAGACTGGGCAAAAGCTTCTGCAGACACACGTCGCCAGGTTATGATGAAAGTCGGGGAATACCTACAGGAAAATCGTGAAGAAATCATCGAGATGATCGCTCGCGAAACGGGTGGATCACTTATCAAAGCGACTGTAGAGTTTCAATTGACTGCAGAAATAGTAGAAGCTTCGGTCAATATGGTCGATGAAATTCATCAAATGCATGAAGTGCCATCAGCCATCGATGGAAAGGTCAATCATATACATCGTTTGCCTTTGGGAGTTATTTCTTCTATTTCACCATTTAACTTCCCTATGAATTTATCAATGAGAACCATTGCTCCAGCGATTGCATTAGGAAACGCAATCGTTCATAAACCCGATGTTCAAGTTGCATTTGCAGGCGGAATCTTCATTGCCGCAGCCTTCGAATATGCTGGACTACCAAAAGGAATCTTCAATATGATTCTTACGGATTTAGAGGAAATCGGTGACGGTATGCTGACAAATCCGATTCCTAGACTAATCAGTTTTACAGGTTCTACTCCTGTCGGAAAACATATCGGGGCCATCGCTGGACAAAACCTGAAACGAGTTGCACTAGAACTTGGTGGGAACAACCCATTCGTCGTCTTGTCCGATGCGGATGTGGATCGTGCTGTTGATGCTGCGATCTTTGGAAAATACATTCACCAAGGGCAAATTTGCATGGCCATCAACCGCCTGATTGTCCACAAAGACCTTTACGAAGAATTCATCACTAAATTCGTAGAGCGGGCAAAAGCTCTTCCATATGGTGATCAATTAGATCCTAAAACCGTGATTGGACCACTTGTGAACGAACGCCAATTAGAAAAAGTTCAACAAGTCATCGCAGATGCTAAAGCAGCCGGCGTGAATGTAGCATTAGAAGGAGAACGCGTTGGCAATGTATTGACTCCAACCATTTTCCGAGATGTTAAAAATTCAGATGCCATTGCCCAAACGGAATTGTTCTCTCCTGTCGTTTCCATCATTGAAGCAGAAACAGATGAAGACGCCATCGAGATTGCCAATGACACAAAGTATGGACTAAGCTCTGCCATCTTCTCTTCGGATTTGGAGAAAGCGGAACGGTTAGGTCTTCAAATCGACAGTGGCATGACACACATCAATGACCAAACGGTTAATGATGGCACGAATGTACCATTTGGCGGAAACAAAATGAGTGGCTTAGGAAGGTTCGGTAACCCATGGATTGTCGAAGAATTCACTGTGACGAAATGGATTTCCCTTCAAACAAATTATCGTGAATTTCCCTTTTAATTAAAATCTCTACCATAAAATCCCCTGACAATTTTACATTGTCAGGGGATTTTGTTTAAAGGGACTTTACTATCAGTCAACTGCTCACCCTGACTCTGAAGAATTCTCTTTATTTTTTCGGATTGTAAGTCACCACATCCCTTGTAAGGGTTTCACCCTTACTCACTATTATTTTCCTTGTTTGTTACAATTAGATTAAAATTCTCCCTAATGAAGGATTGCTATGAATTATGTGGAATTTATTACAAAACACCTTTAAGGATGAAAAAACATGAAAAATAAAGACTTACATAATTTCGATACGCTTGACTACCGCGAACTCATCCCAAGGAATGGGTTTATATTTAAATTCAGAAAAAAAGATAACCGCTTCGTTCATACTTTCGTTGAAGGTTCGTTCATTACAGATGCGATAACCCCTTCCTCCACGGTTGTGGGTCATACCTTAGAGGACTTCTTACCCCAGAAACAAGCCTTAGAGAAGCTAACATACTATGAAAGGGCGTGGAATGGGGAAAGCGTTACATATGAAGGGCAAATCGATGACGTACAATATGTTGCCTCGTTAAATCCAATGATGAGGGATGGACAAGTCATGGAGGTCATCGGGACAGCCATCGATATATCAGATCAGAAAAGAAGTGAAACAAAAATACAAGAATTAGAGAAACTATCAGTAGTTAGTGAGTTGGCAGCGGGAATCGCTCATGAAATCAGAAATCCATTAACTTCACTATTCGGGTTCACCCAAGTCATTAAAGAACATGTGAAGGATGATTCCATCCAAGATTATCTGGATATCATGAGGAACGAATTAGATAGAATCGACGACATTGTCAATAAATTCATGTTTATAGCACAACCTGATAAAACTATGAATATTAGTGAATGCTCCATTAACTCTATCATCGCTTCTGTTATAAAAAGTCTGGAAAGTCAGGTTGCTATAAAGGGCATTAAGCTCAACTTTCATAACCAAACGATGATTACAGCAGAATGTGATCAAAGCCTCATCGCAAAGGTTTTGAAGAATCTTATCCAAAACGCTTTGGAAGCAACCAACGAAAATAGTGGGGACATAGAAGTATCATTGAAAGACATCAACCAACAGCACTATTTAATCCAAATAACGGATAAGGGCTCAGGCATGACGAAAGAAAGGTTAAAAAGGCTATTTGAACCTTTTTATACGACGAAGGAAAAAGGAACAGGATTAGGCCTGATGATTGATAGACGCATTATCGAGCTACACCAGGGAATCATTGATTTTAAAAGTGAGGTAGGGAAAGGAACGGAAGTGAACATCACTTTACCTAAAGTCCTTAAACCTAAATAAGGTAAAATCGAAGGCTGCAGAGGATGAATATGGACTCCATTAAGCTCAAGAGGCTAGCATAACGAAAGAAATTAGGAAAAATCAAATCCAAAAAGGAAGATGAAATCATATAAATAACATAAGGGCCTAACAGGGCCCTTTTCAACTTTCCTTGAATGATTCCTTCCTGCCTATGGATAGGCTGAAGTTAGTCAAGGTATAGATTCTAGCAGTTAAGATGAATAAATCTTGATAGTTATTTTCGACATATTCATCGATGATGGCCATTCCTTCCCTAAATCTATCAACCAATAAATATGTGTACGTTTCATCCCAAGTGAATCGATTTATTCTTTGGAGCTCATCCGCTAATATTTGAAACTTATACTCTTCTATTAGAAGCTTCACCTGATACAGTTTATCCCGATTCAATGTAAAGCAATTACGTTCGTCTTGGTACTGTTCTTGGACAAACTTCACAAAACCATCTATATTTTCAGCCAGCATTCTCGCCATTTGCATCTCGAAATTCATATTTCCCCTTCCCTTCTTTCCTTTCCATCCTAATAAGAGTGTATGTTCTAAGATATTATTTTAATACTAGCAATATACTTAATCCTTCATGATTCATAAGAAAGAAAAAAAAGATGACACTCCGTATAAAGCACGGAGGTCATCTTCTTGTTGCCTTGTATAGATACTTTTAATGAATATCTTGCTTCCTGAAACTGCCGCCTTTGACTTCAGCTACGTCATATACGGTCACAAAGGCATTCTTATCGATTTCATAAATGATTTCTTTCATTTTACTTTCTTCCAAACGGTTAATGACACAAGTGATTTCCTTGAATAGCTCATTTGAATAACCGCCATAAGCATCATTATAAGTAGCACCACGACCTAAGCGATCGCGAATCGTCTCTACCATTAATTCTGGTTGTTTCGTAATGATTTTGAAAGTTTTTGAACCACTTAAACCCTCTTCCACGATATGAATGACTTTAGATGCAATAAAGTATGCGATTGCCGATAGAATAGCCCCTTGTAGTCCGAATACTGTGGAAACGACAATAAACACGAACGTGTTCAAGAATAGGATAAGGTCACTTGTTCCGAAAGGTAATTTTCTAGAAAGCAATACGGCCAACATATCGATTCCATCCAATGCCCCACCATTACGCAATGCTAGACCCATACCAAAACCGATGATGATCCCTCCGACAACGGTAACGAGCAATGTATCACCCTCAATGATTGTAGGGACATGATGCATCAGGACCGTACCGACTGCCAACGAGGCAATGCCGATAACGGAATAAAAAGCAAAACTCTTACCGATTTGCTTATACCCTAACCAAACAAAAGGAATGTTAATGATTCCAATCAGAACGCCTAACGGTAACCCAAACAATTGGGAACCAACGATGCTTAACCCTGTTACGCCTCCATCCGATACGTTATTCGGGATCAATACGGCTTCCAATCCGTATGCTGCAATAAGCGCACCGATTATGATAAGGATTACTTTGGAAACGACCTTCAGTTTATTACTTCTTTTCTTTCTACTATGCATATAATTTCCCCGTTTCATTTCGCTTCGTTCCTACTTATTTTTCAGTCTCCAGCCCATGGTGCAAGTGGCTTTTAACGATAACATTTTTTATTGTTCTGTTATAAAGTATAGCGTAAATCAATAAAAATCAAAAATAATAAGGCAAAAAAGCTCGGAATTTGTCATGGTAGAGAAGAGGTTATCTGTTGATGCAAAAGGCTTCATAAAAAAGTTCTCCAGCGCAAAAACGGCAACTTCCCTTGAGGGTAAGTTGCCTTCCTTAAAACGCATCGTTTTCGCTACACATCGACATCAGCCCCCTAACGAAGCCCTTTCTATTAAAGCACCTTGCTTAAAAAGGACTGGGTGCGCTCATGCTGAGGATTTCCAAATAATTCATTTGGTTCGTTTTCTTCGACGATATACCCACCGTCCATGAATAGGACACGGTCCCCGACTTCCCGGGCAAAGCCCATTTCATGGGTGACCACAACCATGGTCATCCCCTCTTTGGCCAGCTGTTTC
Organism: Peribacillus sp. NPDC097197; assembly: GCF_050278025.1. NCBI lineage: Bacteria > Bacillati > Bacillota > Bacilli > Caryophanales > Bacillaceae > Peribacillus > Peribacillus sp. NPDC097197. Next base: position 187,724 of record NZ_JBNNST010000008.1, read on the forward strand.
ATGACTTCTAGAACATCCCCCACCATTTCAGGGTCAAGTGCGGAAGTCGGTTCATCGAAAAGCATGATTTTCGGATTCATGGCTAGTGCCCTCGCAATGGCCACCCGTTGTTTTTGCCCGCCTGATAGCTCTCCGGGATAACTTTTCGCTTTCTCTCTAAGCCCTACCTTATCCAGTAATCCATATGCGAATTCTTCCGCCTTTCCTTTCTCGATATCCTTTATTTTAATGGGCCCCAATGTAATGTTCTCCAAAACGGTTTTATGCGGGAATAGATTGAAATGCTGAAAGACCATCCCTACCTCTTGTCTCACTTTATTTATATTGATTTTCGTTTTTTTATTCGTTATCTCATGCCCGTTAATCACTACCTCCCCACCCGTAACATCCTCAAGGAGGTTAAGGCAACGAAGGAATGTACTCTTTCCAGAACCCGAAGGACCAATAACGCAAATCACTTCTTTTTCCTGCACAACTGCATTGATATCTTTTAGGACTTCCACCTGACCGAAGGATTTCTTCAAATTTTTCACCGTGATCATGCTCATCTTAATTGGACCCTCCTCTCTATGAAATTAGCAAGCAAGGTTAACAGATAAATGATGATAAAGTAGACTACACCGACAGTCAGCCAAATCTTGAACGCTTCAAATGTCGCCGACGCCTGAATCTGCCCTTGCTGGGTCAAATCCGCAATGCCTATGATCGATAGAAGCGAGGTGTCTTTTAAACTGATGATTGATTGGTTCGTGATAGTAGGGAGCATTCTTCTGAAAGCTTGCGGAAGAACGATGTAGCGCATCGTTTGTGGACTGGTGAATCCGATGGATCTCGCTGCTTCCGTTTGTCCTTTATCAATGGATTGTATGCCCGCTCTTATTATCTCGGCAAAGTATGCCCCTGCATTGATTGCAACGGTGATGATCCCAGCCGTTGTATTGTTCAGGGAGATCCATTGCAAGGAGTTTATCCCGAAGTAGATGAAAAACAATTGAACGATAAAGGGAGTTCCCCGAATCGCGTCTACATAGATTTTTGCTATCCAATTCAATATCTTGAGTGGGGCCAGGCGCAGCATGGCCACGACTAAACCGATTAAAAAACCTAATATGATGGCAATCACAAATATATATAGCGTCACTTGCAGTCCTTGTAATAAATAGGGTAACGCCGAAACAATGATATCCATTCTTTTCATCTCCTTTCAAAAAAGAAGGCGCGCTTTAAGCGCGCCTTAAGCATCCTTTATTCACCAAGATATGTTTTTAAAATCTCATCGTATGTTCCGTCTTCTTTAAGGTTGGCAAGTCCTTTATTGATTTGTTCAAGCAACTCCTGATTCTTCCCTTTCAATACGGCAATGCCATACTGATCACCATTCAAACGATCTCCCACGATTTGTAGGCCTAGGTCCTTCTGAGTGATTGCATAGGAGATAACCGGGTAATCTTCGATAAGCGCCTCTGCATTTCCGTTCGACACTTCCTGAAACATAGCTGGGCTGTCATTGAATTGAACGACTTTAATTCCTAGTTTCTTAGAATTATCTTGTGCATATTTGGCACCCGTCGTTCCTTTTTTCACGGCCACGGTTTTTCCTTTAAGGTCATCAACAGATTTAACGGCCGTATTATCCTTATTGACGACCACCGTCAATCCGGCATCGAAATATGGCTCCGAGAAATCCACTACTTTTTTTCTTTCATCGGTGATGCTCATTCCTGCAATGGCCACATCAAGCTGATTCGCTTGCAGTGCCGGGATGATCCCACCAAAATCCATTGGGGAAAGTTCAATCGTAAAGCCTTGGTCTTTCGCTATCGCCTGGATTAAATCAATATCAATACCCTTATAATCATTTCCATCTTTAAATTCAAATGGTGGGTAGGTTGTATCCACACCCACTTTGTAAACCTTTTCATTTTTCTCTTCTGTGGCGCTACCATTCCCTTTCTCTTTCACTGTTGTGTCACTGCTTCCACAAGCTGAGATTAAAAGAGTAAGAATGAAAAACAAACTAAGTACACCAATTTTCTTCATAAAATCCCTCCGATATACCTTTTTAGGTATTTTCTCACTAACTACTTATATCCTATAATATAACATAAATATAAAAAAATGTTATATTTGTAGTCTGGATAAATATAAAACATCCGCTGGATATCCATTACTGGTTCAGTAGAATCTTTTCGAGGATGGGCTAGATTTCTTATGAAAAGTTTTTATTTACTAGGGAGGAGTACACTCGTACCGGTGAATAGTACGATAACCCTACTAGACGGGTAGATACCTATATGCCTTGTCCCTTCTTCCAGAATTCATCCCCATAAGAAAAAGGACGATCATAAATGACCATCCCTGGATTATTCTTTTTCGTAAAGTTTTCACTCCATAATAAAAACATTTGCGCTTTATTTATTGGGTCTATACTGGATTGGGTCTTGTTTCAGTCTATCTTGTTCCCCAACAAACTCAATACTAATGACATTTGCCAAATTTATATGTTTGCCGCCGACTTGAAGCCACGTCGCATTCTGAATTAACTGCAAGTTAATGATGCTCGCATGATCAGTTAATGGCTCATTTGCCTCTAACTCTTCCGTTACTCCATTTACATAATAAAACTTATATTTCTCTTTACTCATTTTTCATCATCCTCTTTTCACCTAACGTACTTTATTCGACAGAGATACATGATAGTCCTGCTTATATGGTGAATATAAAAATAAAAACGTTTATTCCTGGTCTCTTTTTCTCTTGCGGGTTTTTATGGAGTTTGATATAAATGGTCATATTTCAATTTATACAAAATCAACCTGAGGCAGGAGGATTTTTACTATGAATGATTTACTGATGAAAGTTTTCACATATCGAAAAGCGAGAAGATTTGAAGATGCTAAAAACGTAATGAAAACATTAATAAATAAAGAACCTGACCATGCCATATTTCAGTATCAAATGGCTTGGTGCTACGATAATTTGGGATTGGAAACTGAGGCAGTCCCTCATTACGAAAAAGCCATTCAATTAGGACTCCCTCCTAAAGACTTAGAAGGAGCCTATTTAGGATTGGGAAGTACTTATCGATCAATAGGAAGATATGTAGAGGCACAGAACCTTTTTGAAGAGGCGCTATTATTATTCCCAGACTCTGAGCAAATAAAAGTTTTTTATTCCATGACCTTATATAATTTAAAGCAATATGAAAAAGCGATGGCAGTCCTTCTAAACACTTTAGTCGAAACGACATCTGACGAATCCATATTACAGTATAAAGAAGCCATCGTTTTTTATAGTGACAAATTAAATCAGACATGGTGATACGCAGGTCATGTTAGCCTATCACCATTTGCATCATTATCCGAAGTATTGGTTCAGTATCTCTTTAAAACGTTTCTCATCGACTTCCTCTTTTTCTACTTTCCCGTCTGCCCATCGGGTAAAGGAGGTTTCCGTCAACGTGATACTCCCATTGTCGGTAAGTCGTGTGATCAGTCGGCTTTTGTTAAAAGGTGAATTCGGATGTTGCCTGATGATGGTTTGTACCTCATTCAATTCCCTCATATGTTCTACAGGATGTGCCGTATCAAAGGCATATCCTATTCTCCATTCAGGATCTTTATGCTTCAGCTTCAGTTCCAGGATATGATTGCCATGATCGGTATCCATCCGTTTCACCCGGAATTCCCCATTGTTAGAATGAACGGTTTCCCCGTTTAACGGTACTGGCCTTAATGGTAAGTTGCCTCCAAAACCCGTATCCACTAAATAGGGTTCACCTTCATGCATTAATAGTATGGCTACATGTGTTCTTCCGGTTATCGACCATCCTTGGTTGTATATCACTCCGCGAACCAAGGAGACCTCCAATCCATTTTCGAGGAAGAAAAAATAGAGGGCCGCATTCAGTTCATAGCAAACGCCCCCCTCATTCCTCATCAGGACTTTCTCCATAATGTTTTCTTCGGAGATATCACTTGATTGTTTGGCAAGGACCGATGAGTTTTCAAAGGGAATCGTGTTGGCCGTTTTCTCAAGTATATTGGGAATATTTCCAAACGTTACTTTTTCACTTTCCGAAATTCCAATTCTTTTTCGAAACAATTCATTGATTTGTCCCATGTTCGACTCTCCTTATTCAATGTTTTGATAAGATGTGTGGTATATGTCTTGTACCTTATCATATCCCCCGTGAAATCGAAAAATATTAAATATGAATATTCATACTTTGATTCCTTTAATCATTCTAAAAATGTATACGTGCAAAAAACATCCAAAGAACGTTCTCTTTGGATGTTTTCGGTTTATCCCATTCATTTCAATCTATTGATGAATGGACCATAATTACGGCTGTTATGTTGAACGGACAGCCATTTTAACGTCGTGAATTCTTCAAGTACCCATTCTCCATTGAAGCGGCCAAGACCTGAGTCTTTTTCTCCTCCGAAAGGCATGTGTGGCTCATCGTTAACGGATTGATCATTAACATGAATCATGCCCGTGTGGATTTTATGAGCGACTTGTGTGCCACGTTCAAGATTTGAAGAATGAACGGATCCGCTTAGGCCGTATGGATACGCATTGACCATTTGGATTACGTCTTCATCATTTTCAAAAGGTATCAAGATGGCAACCGGTCCAAAGATTTCGTTCTCAGCAAGTGGCATCGTATTTGTCACTCCAGTGATCACGGTCGGCTGAAGAACATTGCCATTTGCTTGTCCGCCCAAGCGAATCTTGGCTCCTTGCTCAACGCTTCCTTCTATATCTTTTAAGATACGATCGACCTGATCTCGGTTGATGAGCGGTCCTACATTGGTATCCTCATTCGCAGGATTTCCGTATTTAAGTTTTCCTGCAAGTTGGGTGAATCGTTCAGCAAATTCGTCATAAATGTCTTTATGGACAAAAATCCGATTGATTGCCATACAGATTTGTCCTTGGTGATAGAATTTCCCGAATAATGCGGAATCGACGGCTTGCTCGATATTTGCGTCATCAAGCACGATGAAGGCATTATTTCCGCCCAATTCCAATGCTGTTTTCTTAAGTCCCCGACCTGCAAGCTCTCCAATATGCCTACCCACTTCCGTGGAGCCCGTAAAGGAAATCAGGCGTGGGGTCGGATGGGTAACGATATCATCACCGATTTCAGATCCGCGCCCGACAATGACATTCAACAAGCCTTTTGGAAGGCCTGCCGCTTCAAAAATGCTGGCAAAGATCAAACCGCCAGTGACCGGTGTATCTGTAGCAGGTTTGATGACGACCGCATTTCCGGTAGCTAGTGCCGGGGCTATAGATCGAATCGCCAGATGGAAAGGGAAATTCCATGGGCTAATGATGCCGATTACGCCTAATGGATTTCGGTACACACGATTTTCTTTTCCTGGTACTTGTGAAGGAAGGATTTTCCCCTCCATGCGATATGGATAAGTGGTAGCCTCTTTCAAGATGTTGAGGGAAGCTTGGAATTCAGACTGAGCCTTCATGAAGGTACTTCCTGATTCTTTAATGATCCACTCGGTGATCAGGTCCTTATTATCCTGCATGACAAGGATGGCTTTTTCCAACACTGCCCGTTTAACTTGCGGAAGTTCGTTAGCCCACTTTTCCTGTGCAAGGCTTGCTGCTTCATAGGCCCTGTTCAGATCTTCTTTTGTAGCGGCCTGGATGGTGAAAAGTTCTTCACCTGTAAAAGGATTGACGTTCGTCATCGACTTGTCACTATTCCCTGTTTGCCATTCTCCATCTATATACATACGAGTAAAATCTATATTCATCATTTATGTTTTCTCCTTTACATGTATCTATTGTGTCATTCACTTCGAGGGGATTGTTCATGTGCTTAAGCAACCGCCCAACACTTTAGACAAAATAGATAGATAGTGTCTAAAGTGTTTATATTCATACTTTAAACCTCTTACGTCTTTTTGTAAACTTATCCGCCTCAAGGCATGGAAAATGGGAGTATGATATAATTTTCGTATTGAAGGGGGTGTCGTTTTTGCGAAAAATCGCACCTGAAGAAAAACAATTATTGAGAAAATCCTATGTAAAAAGAATCATGAACGTGGTACGTACGAAAGGGTTCCTATCCCTGACCATTTCAGATATGGCCAAATTGATGAATATAAGCCGGGCTTCTTTATATAATTACTTTTCCTCAAAAGAAGAAATCCTTTTAGAAGTGATCGAATACTACCTTGCCTACATCCATGAAGCCGATCAGATGATTGCCGATGAGTCCTTATCGTATCAGATCCGGCTTCAAAAGGTGTATGAGCAAACGGTCTTATCGGCGCTTTATGCCTCTGACATATTCATGAGTGACTTAAAGATTGGCTGTCCCGCACTCTATTCAAGAAAGATGGAGGCGAGAAAAGAACGGCTGGCTACCGTCCACTCGTTCTATTCACAGGGAATGGCAGATGGAATTTTCCATGAGCTGAATCCCACAATCCTGATCATTCAGGATGAAGCTGCACTGAAAGTCATGACGGACTCCTCCTTTTTATTAAAAGAAGGACTTTCCTTGAAGCATGTCCTTTATGATCATTATCAAGCGAAGACAGTACAAGTGCTAAAACCTGAGGCAATTGACGGCGAAGTGGATGAACAGATCCATGAAGTGATCGAACGCATCCTTCAAAAGCTTGCATCGACATTCTGATGATCATGAAAAAGGGGCTGACCAAGAAAACTCCTGGTCAGCCCCTTTGCTTCTATTCATGTACCTTCATGACTATTTTCCCTGTATTCTTATTCTGTTCCATATGTCGGTGGGCCTCTTGGACGCCTTCAAACGGGAAGGCTCGATCCACTATCGCCCTGATTTTTCCTTGTTTGAATAACGGCATCGCTTTTTGGACGAATTCTTCTGTCAGCTCTTTTTTATACGCATCGCTTCTTGGAGTCAATAAGGTACCCTTCAAATGGACCCTCTTAAGCAGCAGATCCATCAGGTTCACTTGATTCACCACGGTTCCGCCCAGGATGCCGATTAACACCCAGCGTCCATCCGTGGCTATACTTCTAAGATTTTTCTCCCAGTATGAAGCACCGACGAAATCAAGAATTACATCCACGCCTTTATTATCAGTAGCCTTCAGTACTTCTTCGTCGAACGATTGTTTTTTATAATTGATGCATACATCCGCCCCAAGGGATTGGCAAAACTCCAGTTTTTCTTCCGAACCGGCGGTTGTGATGATCTTTGCTTGGGTCATTTGTTTAGCCAATTGGATAGCGGCCGTACCGACTCCGCTTCCTCCGGCATGAATCAACACGGTATCCTGATCTTTTATTTGTCCTAACCAGAACAGAGTTTGATAAGCTGTCAGAAATACTTCGGGAATGGCTGCAGCTTCTTCAAATGTCAGGTTTTCCGGTACCAACATTGCCCGGTCCGCGGGCATGACGGCGTATTCTGCATATCCCCCACCATTAACGAGTCCCATTACCCTTGTTCCTAAATCGATACGAGTTCCAGGTGCTGCTTCCACTACTTCACCGGCCACTTCGATGCCTAAAATGGGATTGGTCATGTATCCTGCTTTTCCTTCCCTGGCTATGATATCCGTTCTGTTGATTGCAGAGGCCTGCACCTTGATCAACAAATCACCAGGACCTATACGTGGAATGGAAAATTCCTCAAATTCTAATTGATCCGCACCTCCAGGTTGCTTCACTGTCACTGCTTTCATTTATAATCTCCCCCAGTCCTTTTTGTGAGCTATATGCTACTCTAAATAAAAGCATCAGGCAAATCATTGAATGTCAAAACTAGGAAAGCGTTAAAATAAGCATGATTCCCTTGCTTCCTAATCAGAAAAAACCTGCCCCCCGAGGGACAGGTTACAAAACCTGATAATTAAAAGGTCTTATTTCAATACTGCCTTACCATCCAGATCATGATGCAATTGAGTAGCGGGAACCTTTGGATTAGGGATTTGACCTTTTGCAACGGGCTCGGCTACATAGACAAAATCGCCTGTTCCATCCGGAGCGCTTCCTGTCGCCCATAGACCTTCTGCTGATTCTTGTCCTTCTGAAAGGTTCCAGAATTCATAGGCTTCCTTCTGTGATTCCAATTCGGCTTCAGGTGGGAAGGAAGCCGGCACGACCACACCATTTTTCTCTTCTAACTCTGCGATGGCCGCCATCCATTGATATTGGTGATAACGGTCGCGTGCAAGCATTTTACGGAAGGTCGCACGTACACCTTCATCTTTTGTCATATGGTACAAACGCGCTACCTGCAAACGTCCTTGACTCTCAGCATGCAGGTTTGAACGCATGTCCGCTAATAAATTACCACTCGCTACGATGTAGGAACCGTTCCAAGGAACACCATTTGAGTTCGTTGGCAGTCCCCCAAGTCCGCTTACAAGCAGATGCTGTGGATTGATGCCGCCCATGATGGCTGCTGTTACCGGGTCTTTGGCTGCTTCTGCTTGATCTTCGGGTGAAGCTCCATCCAGCAATTGACTAATCAAGGAACAAAGCATTTCAACGTGTCCAATTTCCTCCGTACCAATGTCCATCAACATGTCCTTATACTTTTCTTCTCCACGACAGTTAAAGCCTTGGAATAAATATTGCATCATGACTGTCATTTCCCCGAACTGTCCACCCAATACCTCTTGGATTTGACGGGCAAGCATAGGATCCGGACGATCTGGTTTCACTTCAAATTGCAATTCTTTTTGATGACGAAACATAATGATTCCTCCTTTAGTTTTCTAGAGTTTTTATCCGTGCTATTTTATGAATCTTTCTTTGCTGTTAGGTTGACATCGTCCCTTCCTTTTTCCGAATGGAAGGTTACTAATTACTGTCACGTTTATTTTATTACCCGGATTTCCTGCCCCAAAACCACAAAAATCTTCACAAAAAAATTTGTGAATACTGGTTGAATAAGAGGTTCATTTTGTCCTTCGGGTGGTATAGTAGAAACAATGGATATTATCAATATATGGAAGATACTTAACTGTAGGGGGACTTATAGTTTCAAAAAAACTGAGAGGATTCACGGTTTAGTATACCTACGATTCATTGAAGGAGGATACATATATGGACGTTAGACCACGGCACCATAAAAATAAATCCATGTCGGAAAATCGCTATATCCATTCGTCCCGCAATCTTTGGTCGGGCATCTTATTCGGCATTGGCCTTGTCGCCTTCATAGATGAAATGGTTTTTCATCAACTCCTGCATTGGCATCATTTTTATGATAAGTCGACGACCAATATCGGACTCGTTTCTGATGGTTTATTTCATGCTTTGAGCTGGTTTGCGACCATCGGTTCTTTATTCATGTTCGCTGACCTTCGCAGACGGAATGCCTTATGGTTGAAAAGATGGCAAGGCGGTGTGTTTCTAGGGGCTGGTGGCTTCCAATTATATGACGGGACCATCCAACATAAGCTGATGAGGCTGCATCAAATTCGTTATGATGTGGATATCCTCCCGTACGATATGATTTGGAATATAATTGCTGCGGCATTGATTGTAGTCGGTGTCTACCTCATCTATCTAACAAGACGAAGCACGATAATAAGAGCGAAAGAATCTAAATCATCATGACGAAGGATGAACATATCCACCATATCACTAGTGGGCCTTCTACCGGACTCCCTCTGGTGATTCTACTCGCCATCATTTTAGTCCTATATATAGCAGCGATGATCCTTTCCAACCGGAAGCATAAAAAGTGGCCACTTTACCGAATGTTCTTTTGGGTGTTCGGAGTGACTTGTGCTGCCGCTTCAGTGATTGGACCCATAGCAGACCGGAGTCATATTAGTTTCACCGCACATATGATCAGCCATTTGCTCCTTGGCATGCTTGCTCCACTGCTGATGGTCCTTGCAGCACCCATGACTCTTTTGCTCCGCACATTAAAAGTACCTCACGCAAGGCGTCTTTCACGTCTGTTGAAAACCTGGCCAGTACGCATTTTGAGTAACCCCATCACAGCGTCCACCTTGAATATCGGAGGGCTTTGGGTGCTTTATACGACGGAATTGTATGCGGCCATGCATCAACATGCCTCTCTCTATCTGTTGGTGCATATCCATGTATTCCTTGCCGGCTATCTTTTCACGGCTTCCATGGTTTATATCGATCCGGCCCCGCACCGGTTCAGTTTCGTATTCCGATGCATTATCTTCGTCCTTGCTTTAGCCGGTCATGGAATCCTATCCAAGTACATCTATGCAAACCCTCCAATCGGGGTCATGTCTCACCAGGCGGAATCCGGAGCCGTCCTCATGTACTATGCCGGGGATGCCATCGACCTCGTACTCATTGGTTTGCTTTGCTTTCAATGGTATAAAACCGCCAGACCCCGTCCGCCGCTAAATACGGAATTTTAATCCCTATGATTTTATGTTTAATCATCCCTATTTGGCTCATACTAATTTCTAGGAAAAGAATATTAGGGATGGAGCTGAATGGAACTTGGAATATGAAACGAAGAATACGACAGAAGCCGCTCTTCATGAATATAAAGCTGGAATTGGCTCTTTTACGGAAAAGATGCCTGAACTTGCAACAAAGTTCAATTCTTTAACGGAAGAATGCTTTAAAGAAGGCACCTTATCGAAGAAGCAGAAACAACTGATAGCTTTAGGGATAAGCTTATATTCCCAGGATGAATATTGCATAATCTATCATACGAAAGGCTGCCTCGATCAAGGTTGCTCGGAACAGGAAATACTTGAAACAATAGGCGTAACCGTTGCATTTGGTGGTGGTGCAGCGATGAGCCAGGCAGTCACGCTCATCCAAACGTGCATTGATGATTTGAACCAGCTCAAACAATAACAATCGAAACAAGGAAAGGCGAGCATATTGCATGCTCGCCTTCTTTAATGATTATGGTCCGATCAATGGGTCATATTGTTGTTGGTATTGGTTGGATTCCCGCTTGCAGGAGCAAATGAGTTTATCATTTGTTGCATATCCTGCTGTTGAAGCTGTGGTACTTGGTAATAATGATGTTTGTTTTGATAAAGCGAAATCTCATAGGCCATCTCTATGCAATTCGGAACGGAATCAGCGATGACCCGACGCAGTACTGGATTTGTCATCTCAAGTGCGGACATGGCTTTTAACGTTGCACTGGATTTCAAAGCCCCTAGCATCAAGCCCGAAATTCCTTGATCATTAATCTCTGACACCGATTGGTAAGGTTTCTTCGGCTTCGATGGTTTTAGGCCATAAATAAAATCATTGCCTTGATTCATATTGTAGGTTTGGGTTGGGACGGAAGGTTTTTGCCCCGTCTGGAAAGCCTCTAAGGAAGTATTATATTCCTGTTGGATGAACTGATATTGACGATCAAGGATATCCAATAATTCTGGGTCCTGTACATGTTGACGGAGCAACATATAGGTATCCAAAACACTAATCGTCCCCGCTAGCACTTCGTGTGCATCAAATAGTTCATGACCACCATGATTCATTTGCGGAGGTACCGCGCCTGTTTGCATATTTTGATGTGTTTGACCCTGTTGTTGATTTTGATTTTGCACTTACATCCCCTCCTTGTATGATGTTGGAACCAATATTAGTATGGGTAAACCGATAGGGAATATTCATGCCTGTTCCCTTCCATTGACCAAATTTCTCATTGAAATATCGTTCTTCGTTGCGATGAATAACGGTGTGGAAACAGAGTACATTACAGTATGATTGCCTATTTCATAAGGAGGTTGACGATGGGAATATTAAGTGGAAATCCAAAAGAAGAACCGATGCACTACGGAGAAGTATTTGGAACGTGGACCTATTTAGCAACCACAAAGGGCTTGTATCGCTTGTCATCAAACCTTGCTCAACCATGCTGGTGATGAAGATCTGCGTAAATTGATTGAAGAAAAAATCGAAAGAGGGAAACAGGAAATCGCCAAAGTGGAGGCACTATTGAAAGGAAAATGGTATCGGATTACCTCCAACGCCACCTGATCGATCAAAAGTCGATATTGATGAAATCCCCGTTGGCGCCCGCTTTCAGGACCCGGAAATCGCAGCTTCCATATCCATGGATATTGCCGCCGGTTTAATAGCTTGTAGCAATATGATAGCCCAATCCATACGGGAGGATATTGCAGGGATGTTCGAACAATTCCATGCTGAACATGCAGCTATGGGTGCCAAATTCCTTCATTTGAACAAGAAAAAAGGATGGTTGGTCCCACCACCCCTCCATTTTAATAAAACGAAATAAAATGATTCCCCCGGATAAAGGGGGATTTCTGTTTTATTCTTTTAATCCCTCAAGAATGGGATATAGCTCTTCTAGATGTTTGATTTCAAAGGTAGGGATGACTTCATTCCGTTCCTTGTCATGACGATTGATCCATACCGACTGAATGCCGGCACGTGTGGCACCAAGAATATCCGTCATTAAATTATCACCGACCATAAGCACTTCATCCTTATCAAGATTCATGAGTTCAAGTGCATGCTCAAAAATGGAAGCATCCGGTTTTCCGCGTCCAAACGCTCCGGAAATGACAATCTGATCAAAATATGGAACAAGTTCAGGCGTGATTTCAAGCTTCGTATTTTGAAGCTGGGGTGAACCATTCGTCAGCAATAACAATTTGTACTTTCCTTTTAACTCATCCAACACACGGAAGGACTCTTCATAGATGAACGGCTTTTTCCGTCTCTCAGCCGGAAAGCGTTCTGCAAGTTCCGCCCCGAATCCCGGATCATCAATTCCTAGGGCCTTCAACCCTCTTGTCCATGCCTCTTTCCGGTATATCGGCACAATCTTGGCCATTTTCCGGAACTCATCATGGTCATCCTGAAAATCTCCCCAAAGCCCTTCGAAAGGATTGATTCCAATCATTTTCGTAAACTCGTATGTATCATAAGAAGAATAAAGCTCACGTGCTTCCTTGCGTACCGCTTCCTCAAACTCGCCAATATTTACGTCATACTTCGCCTGTGCCACTTCACATGTTGCTACAAAAGCTTCTTTCACACTTTTCTGATCCCAGAGTAATGTATCATCCAAATCAAAAAATATGGCTTTCACCAAGACGTTCACCCTCTTTTCCATTCGTTATATTCGAAAAAATTGCACTATTACAATAATAAACCACAACGGTTGGAAAAAGAATAACTATTGGGGAAATTACCTACATCTTTTTCTGGAATAATAAAAAGCTTCTCGCATTACTTACACGGATACAAACCACCCATACCACTATCATTGTGGCCCCTTACAAACTATTTTCCACTTATTTAGGAAAGGGGACCTTTTCGAACATATATAACCTCCCATTGCTGGCGACTGCATACTTCGGACCAGAGAACCCCCTTCGGATCAACTCTTTCCTTATATACACCATGAGAGCCGCATGACTCACGATCAAGGTATCTTGCTCCCCATTTGCCAAGATTTGATCCAGTGCTTGATTGATCCGCTTTTCAGCTTTCTTGATTTCCAGTCTCGTTTGTTTGTTCAAGAATGAGGAGCACCGAATCCAGATGGCCCATAGAATGAAGGGCAGTTTCACTTTCCCTTTAAGAGGGGGCGAAGGAATTTCACGCAGTTCCTTCATTTGAATGATTTTATCGGGATAAATATGCTCGGCCGTCTTCACTGCCCTCGACATATCGCTTGTGTAGCAAGCCTTCCACTCCACATCCAATAGTGGAGTTTCCCCATAAACAATATCCGCTTCATCATAATCCTTGAACCATTGGTCCATGAAATCGGCCGTCACATACTTTCCGGTTGGAAAATCATGATTGACCTTAAAATGTCGTACAAGTCCAATTTTCATCCTATTCCCCTCATTATCTGTGTAATATAATTGATACGTAAATAACACTATCTAGTTAATCAATACCCTTATATAATGGAACTGTAAAAATATAACACTAGGAGGAATGCGCATGTGGCCAATCAAAAACCTCTCAAAAATCGTCCTCGCTACCATACTAGCTTTTTCAACTATTTCATACTTTCTGCTATCAACTGACTCTGCTTCCGCTGCCACTACCGAAAATGCCTTGGTCAATACGAAGAACAGTGATTTGACCGTCAGGAGCGGTCCTGGGACCAACTATAAAAAAGTCGGCTCCCTAAAGAAAGGAAAATCAGTGACCGTCTATTCCAGAACCAAATCGGGATGGTCGGAAATTCGTTACAAAGACAAAAAATCCTATGTATCTACTAAATATTTAGCGTTCAGCCCCGTGAAGATTACCAAGAAGAAGTATAAAAGTATCAGTGACTTATCGTATCCTCAAGTATCCGGACTAAAAAGTAAAACAGCCCAGGAAAAAATCAACCGAACATTCACTAAACATGCCAAAGAAGCTTATACATCCTATTTAAAAGTGAAACAAGCGGATAAGGAAGATAAAAATGAAGAGTGGTGCAATGGGAAAACGTGTAACTATATGTATGCGACCCAATATAAAGTGAAGTACAACCAAGACGGAAAGCTAAGTATCCTGCTCTACAATTATGTATATGAGGGCGGGGCACACGGAATCGGCGCTGTAACATCATATAATTTCAAAATATCTTCCGGCAAGCAAATGAAAATTGCCGACATCCTCACATCGAAACAGAAATATAAGAAAGTACAGAAGTATGCTTACAAATACATGGGCAAACATGAAGACTTTTTTGTCGATAAACAAAGTGATGTTCCCGTAAACAAACATTCCCAGTTTTATTACGCTAAAGACGGAATTCATCTAATATTCCAGGAATACGAAGTAGCTCCCTATTCTTCCGGAAACCCATCCATAAAAATCCCGGGGGCGGTTTATAAATGATGTAGTTTGGCATGGGGATTGGCTTTAACTCCTATGCCTTTTTACTACCCTTTATTCATTCTCGCTAACATATGATAAAGAATAGACAGATCCATCTCAATCTGTTACGATTTTTGGCGAGCGAGCATCATAAGAAATCGCATAAAGGGGTATCTCCATGTCAGATATATTAAATAACGTCAACACGTACCAACTGTTGGATAAAATAGAAGAAAACATCTTTTTAACGGATTCCGACCATACCATTGTTTGGTTTAACCAATATGCGAGGGATCTTTTAGTAACCATCGGTCCCTATGTGAGAATAACAAATCCCGATGATTTCATTGGACTAAACGTCAGTTCCTTTCACGGGGAACGACAGGAAAAAATTCTTCGGGATGGTCCTTTTCCACACTCGGCACAAATCGTTCTTTTCAAAAAATTCAGTGCCAATATCATGGTGGATGAAATACTGAATGAAAGTGGAAAGCGAACAGGCTTTATCCTCTCATGGCAAGATGTAACGGAATATGAGGAAACGATCAAGGAAGGCAAAAAACTGCTTATGGAAATCGATACGCCGATAATCCCAACCGTCCACGATTCAACGGCTTTAGTGCCTATCATAGGAAAAATGACGCCCGACCGTTTAGAAACGATTCAATCTAAAATCCTGAACTATTGTAGAGATCACCAAATCGAGTATATCATCCTGGATTTCACTTCGTTTAAACATGACTTTGATATGTTCGAATTGGATGGTATCAATAAAATATTCAAGGCCCTGTCCTTAATGGGTGTGGAACCCGTCGTGGTCGGCATCGGACCAAAACTTGCTCAGTCGATCCTCCGAACTCGGATAGATATCGATTTTCGTCCCTTCAATTCCTTTAGGCAAGGCATTCAATATATCTTGGATACCAATGGATTTAAATTAATTAAAGAATAAAGAGAAGGCGACATCGCCTTCTCTATTGTTTTGTTCACTTTTCAAGGTGAAAGTCCGTTATCGTGCATATTTTTCTGAATTTATATTTCCCGCTCATATCGCTGAACTGGTAATTCTTCAGCACGGTTTCAAGTTGACTCTTTAATGTATCTTCCGCCAAATATGAATCCATCTTTTCTTTCCAGTTTCCCGTTCCGATTAATGCATCGAATGGAACCGTGTTCAATACCTCATCATAAACCTGGATACTTTGGTCAATGCCAAAGCTGCCATAAATGGACCCATTTTCAGCAGCATAGATATGCTCCGATTCAAGTTCCTCGACCAGGATCTCGAAATACCCCTTGGATTCAACGGGGCAAACGGTAATCTCCGCTTCCGCCTTTACAGGACCGAATCTCTTATCTAGGATGTCAATCGTTAATGTAACATGTAACGGCTGGTACACCTTCTCAACTTCTGCACACAATTCTGCTACAGTATTCACTATCATTCACTTTCCCCCTTACTTTTGCTATTATTATATAACATTTTCTCCCCCTGACGCGTCTATTCAATCTCCCTTCGAAGCGATTCTTTCTTAATAACAGTACATTTTTCTCTTTAGCATAAAAGTGAATGTTGATAGTCTCTTCCTCTCCTGACCCCGATCTGCCAGACAACATACCAAAATGTCCATTTCCCATATCAACCATACTGGAAAAACCGGACCTCGTATACACGTATTGTCATCATCCGCACGCCAAAAAAAGCCAATGGATAGACACATTGGCTTTTGGCAAGCATGAAGCATTTTTATGGTTTTAACACGACTTTGATGCATTCATCTTCATGGTCGTTAAATATTTGATAAGCGGCACTCGCTTGTTCGAGCGGGACTTTATGTGAGATGATTTCTGTCGGATCGAACTCACCTTTTGTAATTTTATCAAAAAGCATCGGCATGTAGTGAATGACCGGAGCTTGTCCCATTTTCAGGTTAATGTTCCGTTCGAATAAATTACCAAGCGGGAACATATTATATTTGGATCCGTAAACGCCAGTCAGTTGAATCGTACCGAATTTCTTAACTGAGTTCATCGCAATCTCGATGGCACTTAATGTTCCGCCCTGAAGCTTGAGTTTTTGCTCGATGGCTTCAATGGTTGATTTTTTTCCGTCCATTCCGACGCAGTCAATGACGATATCCACTCCGCCTGAAGTGATTTCCTTAATATAGGCACCCATATCATTATACTCATCGAAATTATACGTCTCCACCTTGTTCATCTGTTTTGCCCGGTTCAGCCTGTAGGGAAGGTTATCGATGGCAATCACACGCTTGGCGCCTTTCATCCAGGCAAACTTCTGGGCCATCAAACCGATTGGTCCACACCCTAGAATGGCGACCGTGCTGCCTTCCTTCACACCCGCATTCTCCACACTCCAATAAGCGGTCGGGAGCACGTCCGACATGAACAGAAGCGCCTCATCCTCTAGTTCACACGACTCCGGGATCACGAATGGCATGAAGTTTCCGTATGGTACCCGCAAATATTCAGCCTGTCCGCCTGGATAGTTCCCATAACGTTCCGTAAAGCCGAAATATCCACCCGTATCGATTTCTTCATTACGGTTCGAATTATCACATTGGCTTTCCATATCATGTTCACAATAATAACAATGTCCACACGAAATATTGAAAGGAAGGACGACCCTGTCCCCTTTCTTTACCTTCGTGACTTCCGGTCCGACTTCCTCCACGATTCCCATCGGCTCATGGCCAATGACGTAATCCTTATGTGTCGGGAGCGCTCCCTGATAAATATGAAGATCGGACCCACAAATCGCCGTCGATGTCACCCGTACGATGATATCATCCTTCTGCTGTAATTTCGGATCCTCCACTTCTTTTACTTTTATATCCTTTGCACCTTGAAAAGTTACCGCCTTCATATTCAACCTCCTAATGGATTCTTATTACTTTTTTTATACCCGTCCATCTTACTAATATGTCCCCATTTGCAAATTTTCAAAGAAAATTTTGTAAAAAAATGAACTTCCACGATTCAATCAGGGCATACATTCCTACCTATTCCTATTGCCGCCTAACAACTTCCTTACAGACCTGCCTTTCATACTCTAGTAATAGACAGGAAATCAAAAGCTGAACACACACCCTATCTTTTCTGATTTACAAAGAACCAGGAAAAGATTACTATTAGTTAAATAGAATTTTTAGAATAAGGTGATGTATGTTAAAAAACCATCAGTATTTTCAAAACCAACAACGATTCATTCTTAAGAGTTTCATGATTGTGTTGTCTTTATTACTAGTGGTAGGCATTTCCGTATCGCCAATAAGCTGGAATCATGACCCTATCGATATGTCTATACAAGTTATCCTGATATCCAGCATCATACTCTCTTTGTTTTTTTTCATAAAAAAAGACGAAAACAAATGGAAAACGATTTTCATTCTTCTCATGACGATTTACCTTTACCTGAAATTCTGGTTGTATCCAGATACCGCCATCATGATGGCCATCTTTGCTATGGCACCCTTAATCCCCATATTTTTATTTGATAAAATCGGATTTTACATTGTAGCTGCATCAAATGCCATACTTGGTCCAATTTCCATCCATCTTATTTCTCATACAGATTTACAATATACATATAAGTACGTCTCGCTTGATAGTTTCGGAAACATCTTGAATTTCATCGCAATCCAGATCATCTTGGCCTTTGTGTTCATCAGTACGAACAACAGGATGAACTCCATAAATGCCTTTCATACCGAATTACAACAAGCCAAGCAATTGGATTCGGTCGGTCAGCTTGCGGCCACCATCGCCCACGAGATTCGAAACCCAATTACGGTCGTAAAGGGATTTGCCCAGCTATTGGATCAAGAAAAGGAATTGAGCAAAACGGAAAAATTCTACGTACAAACGATGCTCACCGAACTGGAATTCACACAGGTCATTATCAATGACTATCTATCATTGGCAAAACCCCATACCGATAATATTGAGGTCATCCAGCTGAATCAGGAAATCCAGAAGACCTCTGACCTTTTGACCAGCTTTGCAAACAACCGTAATATAGGATTCCAACTACGATTTAAGGAAGATTTAATCATCAAGATCAATCCCATTGAGCTCAAGCAACTACTGGTCAACATTATGAAAAATGGCATTGAATCCATGAACAATCCAGGATTTATCATCGTCGAGACCAGTCAGGAACGAGACATGGCAAAAATCAAAATAACCGACACAGGCATCGGTCTATCCAAAGAACAGCTTGAAATAATCGGCACCCCCTTTTATTCACTGAAAGATAGAGGAACCGGTATCGGTCTGACAGTCTGCTATACCATTGCCCAAAAGTACAAGGGGAAAATCGTCGTTGAAAGCCAAGTGAATAAAGGAACTTCCTTTATTATTTATTTCCCTGTATATAAGGGATGAGTGTATTGATACTATAGGTACAAAGGGTGACCCGCTATCATAAGGTCATCCTTTTCTATTGGACGTTAAAATGATCTTACCTTTTATTCCAACTAAAACTATAAGATTAATACATAAAAGATTGACAAACTCATCCAATCATTGGTAAGATGCATTCATACACAAACCACTTTCCAGAATAGACCATATAGTTAGACGTTCGGAATCAACTGGTCTACCAGAGATTCAACAAGAGGAAACTCTTTGTTGGATCTCTTTTTTGTTTCTTACGTCTTAAAAGTCGACTATTCAAGTAGGTAAAGTGTAATTTAAAACAAGGAGGGGACTTATTGAAGGAATAGTACCAGTTAAAAAGGTACGGTCTCTCGATTAGTATTAGCGGGATGTATTGTAAATGTCAGTGAAACCTCACTAGAAAATCAACCCATCTAAAAAATGGGACTTCTAGTTAGTGGAAAGAAAAAAGAAATTTTTCAAAGTGGATTTTTCTGAAACATCATGCAGCTATAGAGCGTAGTGGGTTTTTCCAGTGGTCCCCCACTTTACCATATTTTTATTTGATAAAGTTATATCAAGGAGACATTCATTTCAAAAATTGAGGAGGAATATAGTATGACTGAAGT
The DNA here is from genome assembly GCF_050278025.1 of Peribacillus sp. NPDC097197. Lineage (NCBI taxonomy): Bacteria > Bacillati > Bacillota > Bacilli > Caryophanales > Bacillaceae > Peribacillus > Peribacillus sp. NPDC097197. The sequence goes on from NZ_JBNNST010000008.1 coordinate 207,550, forward strand.
TAAGACAAAACAAGTGAAAGTGGTACCAGTAGCAGGAAGAATCGGAGCGGAGATTCAAGGTGTTCAATTAAACGGAGACCTGGACCCGGCTATTTTTAACGAAATCAAGCAAGCACTGAACGAGCATAAAGTGGTTTTCTTCAGAGGGCAACATCACTTAGACGATGCAGGCCAAGAAGCATTTTCCAGTCTATTGGGTGAACCCTACGCACATCCAACCGTACCCGTAAAAGACAATACCAACTATATCTTCGAGCTCGATTCCGAACAAGGTGCCAAAGCCAACCATTGGCATACTGACGTCACGTTCGTTCCCGAAGTTCCCAAATACTCCATTCTAAGAGGTGTCACCATTCCAAATGTGGGTGGAGACACGGTTTGGGCGAACACGAATCAAGCATACGAAGACCTTCCGGTAGGTTTGCAAAAGCTTGCAGATGAAGCATGGGGTATTCATACAAATGAATACGATTATGCACAATTCAAACCAAGTGAAACGATTGATGATGAAGTGAAAAAGAACTATCGTGCCGTATTTGCATCGACCGTTTATAAAACAAGACATCCCGTAGTTCATGTGCACTCCGAAACAGGTAAAAAACATCTGTTACTAGGAGGATTTGCAAGCAGGATCGAAGGCTATTCCACAAGCGAATCCGAAAGACTACTAAGCATCTTTGATTCTTACGTCACGCGCTTGGAAAACACCGTACGCTGGCAGTGGACTGAAGGGGATGTCGTAATCTGGGATAACTTGGCCACTCAACATTACGCAATAGCAGACTACGAAGACCAACGCGTTGTACGACGTGTCACAGTCGGAAAAGATATTCCCGTAAATCAGCAAGGCGAAGCCAGTAAGTTAATTAATAAGAAATAAGTGATAGTACGAGCCTCCCAGATATTTGTTTCTTCTCAGTATGTTGATAGGACTCCATGATTTTCATTTGAATTATAAGAAATCCAATCCGCTTAACCCCAAATCGTTTACAGCTAAAAAAAAATCAACCTCCGATATTCCTATATCGGAGGTTGATTCGTAGTTATTTCCCAACTTTCACTTTCGCCACTTTTGACTTATTTTTCGCTTCATCCTGGACGACAACATGCAATGTCGTATTGGCTTTTTGCTTTGGCACCTTGATTGAGAATGCACCTTTCGCATTGACTTTACCCGATGCTACTTTTTCTTTTCCTTTATATATGGTGACCGTTGCTTTTTTCTCCCCTTTTCCCTTTACGACAGTAGTTGTCGTTGTCACTTTTTCCACAGTTGCTGCTTTTGGAGCAGTTCGGTCTAATACAACGCCTGTTTTCTTCGTTTTATTCCCGGCTTTGTCCTTGACGATCAATGTCCATTTCGTCTTGGCAGGGAGTTTGGCGATTTTCAATGTATACTTGCCATTTTTATAAACAGGCTTAGTATACGTCATTCCTTTTGCTGTGAATGTCATTGTCACATTTTTTTCGGTAACGATCGTGATAGCCATCGTTTTATCTGTAACTGTAATGGGCTTTACCTTTACGGTTGGCGCAGTGCGGTCGAGCACGGTAATCGTTTTTACTTTACTAGCCTTATAGCCTTTTAGTGTCGCAGAAAGAGATAACTTCGTACCCGCTTTTTGCTTGGAAATCTTCATTGTGTATTGCCCATTTTTATCCGCTTTTGCGGATTTGATATTCTTTTTACCATTTTTTAAGGTCACAACCGCTTTAGGCGTCGTTTTTCCTTTTACCACGGTTGTTTGGTCGGTGACCGGTGAGATAGTCGGTACCTTTACTTCCTCTTTGATGCCCGGAACCGGTGCTACGATCTCCGCATCTTTACCGATTTGGAATAGACCCGTATTCTTCGCTGATGCGATTGGTCCTTTAGGGCTTGCGGCCAGTGCTAATTCTGCACGATATTGACCTTCCTTCAAAGATATATCCTTATCATCGATATGTCCGTAATATTCCAGACTGGCGTCTTCGAATACCTTATTATCCGCTTTATCGTAAATACGCAGTACAGGCTTGACACTTGAAGCTGAAGCCGTTGTTCCACCATGACTAATCGTATAGTCGCTCTTCACTGCTTTTTCAACAATTTGCCCGTTCGCTTGTTTTTCATAGGCAATGAGTGCATCGTCAGCTATGCTGAAGTCAGTCGACTGATTGACTAATACCGATGATACGGCATTCCCATATGCATCGTTTATGGATGTATGACCGGAAAGCTTGTCTCCCTGAAGCAGTTTTGTTTTTGAGAGGGTAATATTAGCCTTGAAGTCGCCTCCAACCTGCCACTGGACTTTCTGCCCTTTTTGGAATGTTTGTTCACCTTTTGATAGGAAGTAGTTCCAAATGATATTCGCTGATTCATTGTCGCCAAGACCTAGTTGAACTTGTAAATCCATTTTTAAGTTGGACGGTACATAAAAGGTATGACCAACGCGTAATGTTTTTATAAAGGACTGACTATATTCGTTGTACGGATAAATAATGGCCCCTCGTACATCGCTGTAGCCTGTTGCGTCAGCTGAGACCTTCACTTGGGCTAATTTCTCTTTATCGAAAACCACTGTATTCGTTTGGCCATCTTTCACTTGTACTGTTGGTTCAAGGAAATAATAGTTGGCCTTCTGGTTGTTTTCATCCGGTAATGAAACATAGTTCCCTTCCATGACGAAGTTTCCTGGTTCTAGATAAATTGAATCATACTTATAATTTTGTAAATTATTCGCCGTTACATAGGTTGCTTGACCACCTATTGTAACAGGCTTTTTAATCATCCAAAGTCTTGTAGAGACACCATCAAGCTTTTTGTCCCCATCCATCGCCGTCACCGCAACCTTTTGCATATTATCCGGAATGGAGATGTTCTTTAATTCATCTAAACTGGTGAACTGGCGGAATATATACGAGTATTCACCTGATGGCTGTGTGTAACGAATAATCGCCATGTTACCATTTTCTTCATCACTTAATTCGAGATTGCTTGGTAATGATAAGCTTTTCGTCGTATCCGTATTCTGACCCAGAGATTGAACCCATTCCGAATCGCCATCTTCCGTTTTCTCTAAACGATTGATCGTAATGTATGATGGAACATTATCTCCTTTTTCATTTTTCACCTGCATCGTCGTGCCTGAATCCTGCATGTCAATATGGATTGCCTTGTATAAGCCCTTTTTCGCTAAAGGATTTTCATCCAACGTCAGTGAAATTTCATATTTTCCTTCCGTCACGTCCGAACTGCTCGTCACCCAGAAAGAATAGAAATAATATTGGCGGTTGGCTGGGTTTGTTGCGTTCTTCGCATGGCTATCAAGCATCACTTTATTATCAGATAGTCTCATAACTTTGTACTTCGAATAGATGTCACCGAAGTTAATCGTTTCGATTTGTGCTTCGTCATCCACAGTGGTCACGGTTTTTCCTGTATTCACATCTTTTTTATACAAAGCATCTTCTGAATGTAGGGAGCCTCGGTACATGCCCGCTAATTTATTGCCGTAATCATCACCAAATGTTTGCTTCGTGTAAAATGCTCTATCTAGTTTATACGCAATATTTGGATAAGGACGTTCAATGTACGTTAAGCCCCGTTGCTTGTAGTAATTTTTAAGTGATTCTTGATCCGGTTCAAATTTTGTAATATCGATTGAACCACCGGCTTTAATCACCGTCTTTTTATTTTTTTTGATGACGGCTTTTGTTTTATCATTCGCAAGGACGTAAACCCAGTTTTCCCCGCCATCCGGATCCTTCACTTCCGCATCAACCATATAATCGTAGTCACCCGGTGTGACAAAGAATTTTTGACCAGTGATGACTTCGTCTGAACCGATTGCTTCTGAAATGGCATCATTATATAAATACAACACGCCATTTTCCAGTCCCTTTTCACGATTATCAATGGCCACTTCCCCAGCTTCACGGCTGTCAAAATTCAAAGTCTTCGTATCGTTCCCTACTTGGGCTGCTGTATTTGATAGGAAGTACGTTTTCCCCTCGGCCTTATGGTAGGAGAAAATGTTATATGCGCCCTTATCTAAATAGACAGTCGGTGCCTCTTTCGCACCTTCCTCATTAATCATTGTCGTTGAACCTAATGTCATATCCTTTGCATCTTTCATGGCGATGAAGTATTGTGCACCTGGCAAACCTTTTCCTTCTTCATCCACCGTATTCAATGCGACTGGAACGGTATTTTCACTTTTTAACGTAATCGTTCCTGATGAAGCCACCTCACGTGAATACATGAACCACGAGTTACCTTTTGCCGTATCGAATTTCCCTTGTACAACAACTTGTAAGTTTTTCAAATCCGTACCCACATGGCTCGGTACACGAACGGCTCCTTCCGTATCTGTCGTGCCTGTCCACAATTCATTGTAGCCATGAGCATTTGTGTCATCCTCTTGTTCCACTTTTTCATACAATTTAACGGATGCACCTTTTGCGATTGTACCGCTTGGTGTCGTAACCGTGAACATGTAGCCTGATTGCGGGGCATTCATTACCTTCACTGATGTTTGAGTACGGGACAGTTCTTTACCATTCGAATCGAGTGCAACGGCAATTACCTGATGTGACCTGTCTGCCACCTTAGTCGTATCCCATTTGAATTGCACCGAGGTTTGACTCGCTGTCTTTACCTCACCGATGACATTTCCATCGTTTACTTCGTCTGTATAGAAAATAGTCTTACTTGTATTCGCATCATTAATCGCTACTTGTACAGTCGTGGTGCCAACGACATTCGCATTCTTTTTCGGTAAGACGAATGCTAATGAGGGAGTTTCCACATCATCCGCTAACGCGGCTTTCGCATTTAGCTTACCATGGCCCGTTTTCTCATCCCAGCCCTCTTCGTTCAAATCGATTGCCGTTGATGTTAATGCTTCTTCGACTTGACTCGAAGTCGCTTCTGGATGGTTGAGCTTATACAGCGCCGCAACGGCAGCGACATGTGGAGCAGCATAGGATGTACCAGAACCTGTAGAGTAGTGGCCTGCATCCGTACCTAAATCACCAAGTAATGAAGTACTTAAAACATTGACGCCTGGTGCCACGATATCTAAAGTGCTCCCATAATTCGAGCGTTCATACACTTGATCTTTTGTAGCAATGGCACCAACCGATAAGACATTCGGAAGAGCGGCAGGATAGGATGCATCTGCATTGCCGCCACCGTTACCTGAAGCAGCTACAACGACGACACCTTTGTCCGCCGCATTCTTTACGGCCTTTTCTATTGTCTCGCTATATTCACCGCTTATGCTCATATTGATGACATCAGCACCTTGCTCAACTGCATAATCAATACCTTGTGCAATATTGAAGGCATCCCCGACACCTGATTTATTCATGACCTTAACAGGGAGTATTTGGACATTCTTCTCACCTGCTATACCGGAAATCCCTTTTCCATTATTAGCATTCGCGGCAATGATCCCGGATACGAATGTACCATGACCTTGGTCATCCCCTTGAAACGCTGCATCATATCCTTCTACGAATGTTTTCCCCTCTAGTACACGGCCTGCTAAGTCTTCATGAGTACCTTGAACACCTGTATCAAGCACAGCTACTTTTACTAGATTGCTATTATCCTTGACGTTTTCCCATGCGCCCTGTGCATCGATGGCACTTAAGTTCCATTGGTTTTTATAATATGTATCATTTACATCTATAGTTTCAGCGGTTTGATATGTAACATTTTTCTCAACATATTCGACGTTATCCATCTTTTCAAGCTTTGTAATGGCAGTATTTGCTTCTTCAGCTTTTACATCATACAGCCCCAGTTGATTTTCCTCTTCTACATCTTCAACGCCTATGTTTTTCATTTGTTTTTTTGATAAGGCGGTTTTATTCGTTTTATATTTAACTATTAATTGATCGGTCTCTGTATTGGATTCCTCCTCCGCAGAAGCTATTGAACCGACTGGTAGAATTGCAGATGTGGCAAGCGTAATTGCTGCCATCGTTTGAAGCCAAGTTTTTTTCTGTCTCATAAAATAAGCTCTCTCCCTACTCATTACCGTATATGTGGTGGACCACACCAAACCATCATAGTCGAGAATGATTATCATTGTCAATAATTTTTCCGAAAAATCTAGCAGTATCATCCCTAATACCTAGATTCAATATTCAGCCCCATGCCCTGATATAGCTCATAGCTTGGAAAACAAAAAAAGCCCTATACTAAGAGGGCCAATCTGTAGAGATTTTCAATAACTCCATTATGATATCAAGTAATGATTTCTCTTTATCCACATTTTTTAAAAATTAAGAATATTGAGTTTAGGAAAACCTAGCCTTCTCATTTATTTAGTCATCCCTTCTAACTTTTCAATCGTCTTATTGAATATGGATTGAGTGTCTATGATTATTTTTTGTAAATCTTCTGTTATCTCACTAACCTTCACTACGTCTAAAGTAATATTTTCTACATTGGAATTTATATTTTTTATGGCTTTATCAACATTTCCTGCTAATCTTCTAACTTCGTCTGCAACCACTTTAAAACCTCGACCTTGTTCCCCTACTCGAGCTGCTTCGATCGCTGCATTTAAGGCCAATACATTTGTTTGGAAAGAGATGGTTTGTATGATTTTAGATACATCACTTATTAAACCCGTTTGTTTTTTTAGTGACTCCACTGCTTGAATTTTCTCATTGGAATTCTCAACAACGATATTCACTAATTTTTCAGGCATATCTTTTAGCTGAGAAATGATTTTTATTGTGTTGTTTTCACGCTCTGTAATATCTGTTGCGATTTTAAGAACAGCATGGACTCTACCTTCTTCATTTAGGATGGGTATATAGGTGGCTTCGAGCCATAGGAGATTACCGGTTTTACCGACCCTTTGAATTTTTTCTTGAAACCTTTTTCCATTTTTGAGGGTAACCCATAATGATTCATATTCTCGGGTATTCCTGAATTCCGTTGTACAAAATTGATGATGCTGCATATTTTTCATTTCGTCAATTGTATATCCCAAGGTCATTGCAAAGTTTTCATTTACCCATATTACTTCTCTATTTAGATTGAATTCTATCATTGCTAAATTTGACTCCAGTGCAGCTAAAACGGATGTTTCATCCAATACTTGAGTGCTTATGTTAGTCCTTAAAGAAATGCTCATATCAAAAAACCCCCTGTTATTACGTTTAGTAATAATATTACAGGATAATGGGTAAGAACGCCTATACTGAACTCTTTATTTTTCAATTTAATCATGTCATTAGAAAATTTCAGGGCAATCCACCTAGCGTTTCAACCTATTTCAATTAGTTTCGTTCACTAAGAGCATTGCGTTTATCGCTTTGTTAAACGCATATAAAAACATTATGGTTCGAATTTTTGATAATCCAATCACCATAGTAAATAACAAGTAAGGGGAATGTCTTAAGTTATTGAAGAAAGAATTGCATAACCTGAATTGAGAATGGACATATTTCACATCCTTTCTGACGTATAATCTAAATCTCATGTTTATTAAATACAAAAAGGACCTCAACAATTAAGTTGAGATCCTTTTTGTATTTAATATCTTCGACCGTATGATACCCGAGGCCGGGGTCGAACCGGCACGCCTTGCGGCACTGCATTTTGAGTGCAGCGTGTCTGCCATTCCACCACTCGGGCAAAATTTGTTGGAGGCGGCAACCGGAATTGAACCGGTGATAAAGGTTTTGCAGACCTCTGCCTTACCGCTTGGCTATGCCGCCAACATTTTTGGAGCGAAAGACGGGATTCGAACCCGCGACCCCAACCTTGGCAAGGTTGTATTCTACCACTGAACTACTTTCGCATATGGCTGGGCTAGAAGGGATCGAACCTTCGCATGACGGAATCAAAATCCGTTGCCTTACCGCTTGGCTATAGCCCATTAATGTTATATTCATTATACCATCATTTTATTGAAAATGGGGCGACTGATGGGAATCGAACCCACGAATGCCTGAACCACAATCAGGTGCGTTAACCACTTCGCCACAATCGCCATAACAATAAAATTGGCAGGGGTAGTAGGACTCGAACCCACACCGGAGGTTTTGGAGACCTCTGTTCTACCTTTAAACTATACCCCTGTAAGATGGTGGAGGGGGGCAGATTCGAACTGCCGAACCCGAAGGAGCGGATTTACAGTCCGCCGCGTTTAGCCACTTCGCTACCCCTCCACGGATGAAACATGGTGCCGGCAAGAGGACTTGAACCCCCAACCTACTGATTACAAGTCAGTTGCTCTACCAGTTGAGCTACACCGGCACTACTATGGTGGCTCAGGACGGAATCGAACCGCCGACACAAGGATTTTCAGTCCTTTGCTCTACCGACTGAGCTACTGAGCCAAACAATTAAAAATGGCGGTCCCGACGGGAATCGAACCCGCGATCTCCTGCGTGACAGGCAGGCATGTTAACCGCTACACCACGGGACCATAGATTGCGGGGACAGGATTTGAACCTGCGACCTTCGGGTTATGAGCCCGACGAGCTACCGGACTGCTCCACCCCGCGATAATAATAATGTTGCTATATGCCTCAAGTTTTCGTGTTAAGTGTTCCATTCATAAAGAAACAACTTGATGCTTTTTAAAAGAAATGGTGGAGGATGACGGGATCGAACCGCCGACCCTCTGCTTGTAAGGCAGATGCTCTCCCAGCTGAGCTAATCCTCCAATAAGTTATCGAAATGGTGACCCGTACGGGAATCGAACCCGTGTTACCGCCGTGAAAGGGCGGTGTCTTAACCGCTTGACCAACGGGCCAGGTATTAAATGGCGGAGAGCAAGGGATTTGAACCCTTGAGACAGGGTTACCCGTCTACACGATTTCCAATCGTGCTCCTTCGGCCACTCGGACAGCTCTCCAATATGGCTCCGCAGGTAGGACTCGAACCTACGACCGTTCGGTTAACAGCCGAATGCTCTACCACTGAGCTACTGCGGAACAATACAAGCTTGGCGACGTCCTACTCTCACAGGGGGAAACCCCCAACTACCATCGGCGCTGAAGAGCTTAACTGCCGTGTTCGGAATGGGAACGGGTGTGACCTCTTCGCT